>DAOOTD010000006.1 GCA_035390125.1 Candidatus Moraniibacteriota bacterium | reverse complement strand
GAGGCGCCGGTGGTTTTCTGACTGGCACTACAGAACTTCCAGCAGGTTCAACAAGTATCATTGTTGGTAAAGGAGGGAACGGTGGCGGAGGCTGGTATGATCCAGGTAAAAATGGAGGCGATTCGTCTATTGGTAATATTATAATTTCTAAAGGAGGCGGCGGTGGCGGGCATGGATCTCCAACGGCCAATACTCCTTCAGATTTGACTGGATATAACGGTGGTTCTGGCGGAGGTGGAGGTGGACAAGCATGGGGTGGTGATAGTTCTCCTGAAGGCAAGGGAATATCAGGGCAGGGTCATGACGGTGCTGTTGGAAGTGATTGGCAACATCATATATTTGGAGGTGGTGGAGGAGGAGCATATGAAAAAGGATATTATGGAAGCGGTGGCACTGATTCTTGGCATGATCCATGTAATGATTGTGGAGACTATGCTGGTGCTACTGGTGGCAATGGAGGAAGTGGATCTCCATCTTCAATCAGCGGTGCAGAGAAATGGTATGCTGCTGGAGGTGGAGGTGGAGGTTATGAGAGCGGTGGAATAGGTGGAAAAGGAGGTGGTGGAAATGGAGGGAGTAACTCTACAACAACTATTGAACCAACTGCAGGGCAAGAAAACACTGGTTCTGGTGGAGGTGGAAGTGGTGTTACTATACCATATGAAATTAGAGATTCTTATGGAGCTGGCGCTAATGGCGGTTCCGGAATCGTGATAATTAAAATTTAAACAAGGATGAATTTAATTCAAATTCTAAAACAGAAAAAAAAACAAAAAGGATTCTCATTGATAGAACTGCTGATATCTTTTGCCATACTCTCTTTGGGCATAATGGCGGTTTTCATCCTGATGTCCAAGAATGTAGAATATTCCCGATTTTCAAAAGATCAGATTCTAGCTTCTCAGTTAGCGCAGGAAGCCGTTGAACTGCTGAGGAACATCAAAGACAATGACACCGAATTTAATGATACAGTTGAAGCCGGTGAATACATAATCGATAAAAATAAATTTGAAATCAACACTGATCCGGATATTTTCAAGTTGTATTTGAAATATGAAGAAGGCAATAAATTCTATGTCCATGAAAAAGATAATTCAGAACCTTCAAAATTTTTCAGAAAAGTTGATTTGGCGGTCAAGAATGATACGGACGGAAAGAAAATAATCGAAGAAAGAATTATGGTTTCATGGAATGACAAAGGTTTGCCATCCGATCCAGCCGATTGTACCCTGGCCAACAAATGCCTATCAGTTGGTTCCATTGCACCCGACACAAATATAGTTTGTACCTGTACGGGCGCAGACTTAGTCTGTCAGGGCGATCCTGTCTACTACGATAACTGCGAGGGTCAGTGCGGTGTAGGTACGAAGACGAATGGGGAATGCTGTGCTTCACTTGTCGTTAAAAATCAGCCGGTTAATATAACTGGGGTAACTTTGGCAAATGCAACTGGGATTGCAGTCATCAATGATTTAATTTTTAAACCCAATCTTGTCGCCACCGGCGGTAATATAGTCTATACGGATAAGGATGGTTTAAGACCTACTCCTGCTCCCACTTCTGAAACTGTATATGTGGTTCATAAGTTTGATGACAAAAATGTTGTAAATTTGGCCAGCGGGGCGTGCAGTATAACTTTTGAAAAGCCCATGGATAATGTAGAGCTTTTATTAGTTGGTGGTGGTGGCTATGGAGATTTGCAAGCTGGTGCTGCTGGTGGTTTTAGGCTTTTGAATAAGTCAGTAACTGCAAGAACTTATAATATGATAGTTGGCGCTGGAGGTGCCAACATTATGTTTGCCGTTCCTTCTGACCAAGTCTATTATAATAACAGAAATACAATTTGGGATACTGGAGGTTCTGATCAAGAAGTAGCTACTGGCGGAGGCGGTGGTGGAAGTTATTCTTCTGTCAATGGTGGATCTGGATCAGGTGGATATGTAGTTCAATGGAACAATGGTCCTGAATATGCTTCACCAGGACTTGGTAACACTCCGGCTACTGCACCTTCACAAGGAAACAATGGGGGGGCAGCTACTACTATTTATCCCAATGGTAGAGAGTGGGTAGCATTTGGTGGTGGCGGAGGCGGAGCCGGCAGTGCCGGATACCAGCCTTTTGTAGGTACAGATGGAAATTATCATGGCGGGCAAGGAGGAGACGGAATATCTTCTTCTATCAGTGGTGTTCCTACGATTTATGCTGCTGGCGGAGGCGGAGGTTCTGGAGATTATAATGGTAATTTTAGTAATTTTAGAGGTGGAGAAGGCGGAAGCGGTGGAATTGGAGGTAAAGGTCACTCTTGGGGGTATCCGATTACAACCGAAGAAGCAAGTGGAAAACCTTGGACTGGTTCTGGCGGTGGTGGAATTGATTATGGTTTTTCATGGGGTTACGACAGATTTGGTGGTTGCGGAGTTATTATTGTCAGATATCCTTATTCCCAAGCTCTTCCTACTTTAACCTGGGGGACAGGAAATGATGAAACAATTAATACTAGTGGAACATATACACTCACAGATTCGTCAGGAAATAAAATAGATGCCACTGTTAATTATTTAGGATTACCAAAAACTGATCAGACAGATAGTATAACGGTTGAATGTCAATAAAATATTTGTAAAATTTAAAAAATCGCCCATAGGCAGGGCGATTTTTTTGTATTATAATTAAAATATGAATTCACCCCCACACCTATTTAAATGTTATGTTCTATGTTTATATAATAAAAAGTAAAAAAGACGGTGATTTATATACTGGGTCGACAAATAATTTGATAAAAAGATTTTCTGAACATAATAAAGGTCTTTGTAAATCAACTAAATGTCGTGTACCATTCAAGCTGGTATATTATGAGGCTTACGTGTCTCAAAAAGATGCGAGAACAAGAGAGCACAACTTAAAATTAAGGGCAAATGCGTTAAGTCAGTTGAAAAGAAGGATTAAAAACAGTTTAATTTAATTTTTTAATTTAAATAGGTGTGGGGGTAAAACATGAAGCTAAAACAAGAATAGCCAAACTTTCAGCGGAAATAGACAAATTGCGTTACAAATACCATGTTTTAGATGATCCGGATGTTACTGATGAGATTTATGATTCTCTCATGGAAGAGTTGAGAAAGCTGGAGGAACAATTTCCGGATCTCAAGTCTCCCAATTCTCCGACAGTCCGCATCGGAGGAGAGCCTTTGGATAAATTTCAAAAAGTGAAACACGAAATCAAGCAGTGGTCTTTTGATGATGTTTTCGATAGCAATGAACTGAAAAACTGGGAAGAAAAAATAAAAAGAATGATTGAAAAAACCAATATAAAAGAAAAATTAGAATATTGCTGTGAATTGAAAATTGATGGTCTGAAGATGATCCTAACTTATGAAAATGGTAAATTTGTGCAAGGTGCTACCCGCGGTGACGGAATGGTTGGAGAAAATGTAACGCAAAATTTGAAGACTATTCAAAGCATACCGCTAAAACTGAATATGCCATTTGACCTAATAGTAGTCGGTGAGTGCTGGCTGAGTAAAAAAGAATTGCAGAGAATAAACAGAGAACGTGAAAAAAAAGGTGAAGCGCTTTTTGCCAATTCTCGCAATGCGGCAGCTGGTTCCATAAGACAACTCGATCCGAAGATTGCCTCTGGCAGGAAATTGGACAGTTTTATATATGATATAGATAGAATAAGCACAAAATTTCCAGAAACCCAGATTGAAGAGCTGGAACTTTTAGAAAAGTTAGGATTTAAAGTCAATACAGGGCGCAAATTATGCAAAGATATTGGCGAGGTTCAGAGATTTTATGATTATTGGACAAACAAAAGAGACAAACAAGACTATGAAATTGATGGAATAGTTATAAAAATAAATTCGCTTAAATTACAGAGAGCGTTGGGTTATACCGGCAAATCTCCAAGGTGGGGAATTGCATATAAGTTTCCAGCTGCTCAGGTTACAACAGTTGTGGAAGATATTAATGTTCAGGTAGGACGCACTGGAGCCCTGACTCCGGTAGCGCATCTTCGTCCGGTAAAAGTTGCTGGGTCAACAGTCAGCCGTGCAACGCTTCATAATGAAGATGAAATAAGGCGTTTGGATGTCAGAGTGGGCGATACGGTTATCATTCATAAAGCTGGAGATGTGATTCCTGAAGTTGTAGAGGTTGTAAAAAATTTAAGGACTGGAAAAGAAAAAGTTTTTCATATGCCGACAAAGTGCCCGATTTGCGGAGGAAAAGTTGAGAGGCAAGAAATAGGAATATCAAAAAAGAAAGAAACATCTCAAATCTCAGCGGCTCATTATTGTCTGAATCCAAGGTGTTTTGCTGTAGAACGCGAAAAAATAATTCATTTTGTTTCCCGCAAAGGTTTTGATATAGTCGGTTTCGGGGAAAAAATCGTGGAACAACTCATGAATGAAGGACTTGTTTCTGATATAAGCGATATTTTTGAATTAAAAACGGGCGATCTCGAATCATTGGAACGTTTCGCTGAAAAATCAGCCAAAAATCTTACAGAGGCTATTGAAAAAAGCAAAAAAATAAACCTAGAAAAATTTTTATATGCATTGGGGATAAGATTTGTAGGAGAAGAAACTGCAGTTCTGGTGGTGAAAAATAAAGAAAAAATAATAAAAGAAAAAATAAGGAGTCTTCATGATGTAATAAATATTTTCCCGCAAATTTCAAAAGAACAATGGATGGAAATCAAGGGAATCGGGGATAAATCAGCGGAGAGTTTATTTGAGTGGTTTAACGATAAAAAAAATCTCGAGCTTCTCGAAAAAATAAAAAAACTCGGTGTCATTTTAGAAGTCGCTGAAGCAGAAAATATATCAGATGGCAATCAAAAATTATCAGGCAAAAATTTTGTCCTGACTGGGGAACTTTCCAGCTTTACAAGAGATGAAGCAAAAGATATGATAAGAAAAAGAGGCGGTGGCATTTCTTCTTCTGTAAGCCAAAAAACAGATTATGTTGTTGCGGGAGAAAATCCCGGATCGAAGTATGAAAAAGCCAAGGAATTAGGAGTGGCAATTATAGGAGAGGAAGAATTTATAAAACTTATAAAAAAATAATTTTCCAAAAATAATTATGCTAACCAGGGAAGAAATTTTGCATATAGCAACTTTGGCTAGAATAGGCTTAGATGAAAAAGATATTAAAAAATATCAGAATGAATTGTCTGAAATTTTGGATTATTTCAAAAAACTCAATGAGCTTAATGTGGAGGGCATTGAGCCTATAGGCCATATTACCGGTATGCAGAATATATACCGTTCCGATATCAATAAAGAATTCGAACCTTTGGAAAAAGAAAGAATTATCAAAAATATACCGGAAAACAAAGACGGATATATTAAGGTCAAAAGCGTTTTATAGTTTTATTTTTTAAAAAAAATGATCAAAGAACTTCACAATAAATTAATAAGCAAGGAAATAACGGCAGTTCAGCTTGCGGAAAATTATTTTGCTTTTATTGAAAAAAAAGAACCAGAAGTTTCAGCCTATTTGACATTGACAAAAGAGCTGGCGATGGATCAAGCAAAAAAAGTGGATGAAAAAATTTCAAAAGGAGAAAAAATAGGAATAATAGAAGGCATACCCTGTGCGATCAAAGACAATATCTGCATAAAAGGAGTAAGGACTACTGCAGGTTCAAAAATTCTGGATAATTATATTGCTCCTTATGATGCAACCGTTATCAAGCACCTGAAAAAAAGCGGAGCTGTTTTTTTAGGAAAAACAAATATGGATGAATTTGCCATGGGTTCGTCTACTGAAAATAGCGCCTATCAAATTACTAAAAATCCTTTAGATATAGAACGTGTTCCAGGGGGCTCTTCCGGAGGTTCAATAGCCGCTGTGGCAGCAAATGAAGCTGTTTGGTCTCTTGGTTCAGATACCGGAGGATCAATCCGCCAGCCAGCCTCATTTTGCGGAGTTGTAGGTTTAAAACCTACCTATGGACGTGTTTCACGAAATGGATTGCTTGCAATGGCCTCCAGTCTTGACCAAATAGGACCGGTTGCAAAAAACGTTGAAGATGTAGCTATAATTCTTTCAGAAATTTCCGGAGAAGATTTATTGGATGCGACTTCTGCTCAGAGCGGCAGTAAGAGATATGAAGATTATCTTACAGGAAATATTTCTGGGAAAAGTATAGGAATTCCACAAGAATATATGGAAGGATTAGACAGCGAAATCAAGAAGGTTTTTGATGAATCTGTTGAAAAATTAAAATCTCTAGGTGCTCAAATAAAAACAATAAGTTTGCCGCATGCTAAATATGCTCTGCCTACATATTATATAATTATGACTTCAGAAGTTAGTTCCAATTTGGCGAGATTTGACGGTATAAAATATGGTTTAAGAATTAATGATGAATCAGATTCTGACGTTAAAGAAGGAGAATTGCCTAAAACGTTGCTTGAAGGATATCTTGATACAAGAAAAATAGGATTTGGTGACGAGGTAAAAAGACGTATTATGCTTGGGACATATGCTTTGAGTGCTGGTTATTACGATGCTTATTATCTTAAGGCGCAGAAAGTCAGAGCACTTATTCGGCAGGATTTTGAAAAAGCATTCAAAGAAGTTGATTTTATTTATTCTCCGACAGCTCCGGAAACAGCTTTTAAAATAGGTGAAAAAACTAATGATCCGCTAAAAATGTATCTAGGCGATATTTATACAATTACAGCTAATCTTGCAGGTATACCTGCAGTTTCTTTTCCAATTGGGGCTGTTAAAAACCTTCCAGTAGGAGGGCAATTGATGGGTAAGTGGTTTGATGAAGAGGGGTTGTTGGATGTGGCGTATACTTTTGAAATAAATAATTAAAAATATAAATAATTTAAACATATGTTTAATAATTCAGAAAATTCAGTCAGTAGTTTTCAGGATATTATTACGCAATTATATGCTTCACCTCTAGTTTTTTTTCTCAAGATTTTTTTCGGAATATATCTAGCAGTTTTAATTGCTAATGTAATTATGCTTTTGATTCTTCGTGATGTGCCTGCTCAGCTGAGAGTAGGATTAAAAGGCATGAGTGTTCCTTTAGTTACAAAGAAAAAAATGGGCAAACGCTGGGATGAAGTCATGAAACGTCTAAAAAGCAACGAAGCTTCGCAATTCAAAGTTGCAATCATTGAAGCCGATTCGATTGCTGATGGGATACTTTCTGAATTAGGGTACAAGGGAGCTAACATGATGGAAAAATTAGAACAAGTCGGAACCTCTCATCTAGATGATCATCTGGAGGCGCTTAAGGGAGCGCATCAACTTAGAAATAGGGTAGTGAATGAGCCAGACTTTGAAGTCGACGAAAGATTGGCAAAGGCAGAAATAGGCATTTATGAAAATTTCTTGAGGTATTTAGAGTTATTGAATTAAAATTCATTGTTGACAGATGTAAAAAAATAATTATAATAAGGATTACTGCCTATTTTATTTATAGCGGGATGGAGCAGTCTGGCAGCTCGCGTGGCTCATAACCACGAGGTCGTAGGTTCAAATCCTACTCCCGCAACAAGAGCATAGAACGTAGGTCGAGAAACTGAATATAGGTGACAGATATGTTTGTTTTTTATCTTACGTTTTTTATTTATTAGTAAGCCAGGGTAGCTCAGTTGGTTAGAGCGTGGGACTCATAAGCCCAAGGTCGAGAGTTCAACTCTCTCCCCTGGTACGAGAATAAATTGTGATAGAATTTAAGAATGGGAAAGGGGTCTGGAAAACGTGACTTTTCTTTCCCGGTGTGGAAGTATTGAAACCGCAAGGTTTCAATGAGGAACAAAGTGACGACGGGGGCGTAGCTCAGTTGGTTAGAGCGACTGCCTGTCACGCAGTAGGTCACCGGTTCGAGCCCGGCCGTCCCCGCAAGTAAAAGGCTTAATTGAGCCTTTTTTATATTTAATTTTGAATAAAAAAATATAGAAAAAATACTTGCAATAATACCTAAAAAGAATTATAATAAGGTAGTGGAATTTGCCCTAAAAAAACAAAAAAATGACATTAAAATCATATCTTTGGGGGATAAGATTTGGTACAGTTTTATCTTTTATAGCGTGGGTCATGGTTATTTTATATATCAATCCTGAAAAATCAGGATTTGCAGGACACCTTCTTTTTTATGCGAGCACATTTCTTTTTTTTGCTGGAGTGCTCATTTTATTTTTTACTTGGATGAAAAGAAGAATTGGAGGTGACGATGAAGTTGCATTTATATATTTAGGAACAAGCTTCAGACAAGGAATCTTAATAGCACTTCTGTTAATTGGGCTATTAATTTTGCAACAGCACAGAATGCTTTTATGGTGGAATGGTTTACTTATGGTAGCAGGAATATTTTTAATGGAATTATATTTTTTAACACGCAGGTGATTTTATTTATTAATAAATTAAGTTATTAAATTGCTAATAGAATAAATATTTTAAAATGAAAAAAGAGGAAAATAGGAAAAAAAATGAATATGGTGCAAAATCCATCCAAGTTTTGGAAGGGCTAGATCCTGTGCGTAAGCGCCCCGGAATGTATATAGGAGGAACTTCTACGGAAGGTCTGCATCATTTAATTTGGGAAGTGGTCAATAACTCAATTGATGAAGCCATGGCTGGATATTGCGATAATATCAGCATAAAATTATTGCCTGACAATATAATTGAGATTACTGACAATGGACGCGGCATTCCGGTGGAAATACATCCACAAACAAAAAAATCTACACTCGAAACAGTTCTAACGATTCTGCATGCCGGCGGAAAATTCGGTGGAGATGGATATAAAGTTTCCGGAGGACTTCATGGTGTTGGAGTTTCTGTCGTAAATGCCCTTTCTGTCTGGACAAAGGCCGAAGTTCATCTTAATGGAAAAATTTGGACCCAAGAATATAAGCGAGGCGTACCCTTGTATAAAGTGAAGGCTACAGGAAAATCTGATAAAACAGGAACAATAATTTCTTTCCAAGCTGACCCGCAGATATTTCCTGAGATAAAATATAGTTGGACAAAGATTTTAGACTATGTTAGACAACAGGCCTATCTTACCAAAGGAGTAAAGATTATAGTCGAAGATAGGCGGGAAGTATTAAGCAAAGAAGATGAATATAAAGTTTTAAAACATGGATTTTACTTTGATGGTGGAATAATTTCTTTTGTTAAATTTTTAAATCGCGGAAAAGAAATAAAAAACGAGTTGCCTGTTTATATTGAAAAAACGGTAGATAATGTGAATGTTGAAATTTCGCTTCAATATACTGACGGTTATAAAGAGCATCTTTATTCTTTTGCTAATAATATATTTACCATTGAGGGCGGGATGCATGTGACAGGATTTAAAATGGCTCTTACGCGCGTGCTTAATGATTATGCTAAGAAAAACAACTTGCTTAAAGAAAAAGACGGAGCTATGACTTCTGAAGATTTGAAAGAAGGTTTGACGGCAGTTGTCAGTGTTAAGCTTCGCAATCCTCAATTTGAAGGACAGACAAAATCTAAGTTAGGAAATGCGGAAGTTCGTGGAATTGTTTCAAGTGTTACCTCGGAAGGTTTAGTTGAATTTTTAGAAAAACATCCAAACAACGCTAAGGCGATGATTGAAAAATGTATGCTGACTGTTAGGGCGCGTATAGCTGCGCGAGCAGCCAAGGATGCAGTTCTCAGGAAAGGAGCTTTAGAAGGTATGACTCTTCCGGGAAAACTGGCTGATTGCACGACTCGCGATGCGGAAAAATCAGAATTATACATAGTAGAAGGCGATAGCGCCGGAGGCAGTGCAAAACAGGGTAGGAATCGCCAATTTCAGGCAATTCTTCCGCTTAGAGGTAAATTGGTTAATGTAGAAAAAACCAGTCTCGACAAAGTAGTTAAGTCTGATACATTGAAACCAATTATAATAGCTCTTGGAACTGGAATTGGAGAAACATTCGATATTAGCCGATTAAGATATGGAAAAATAATAATTATGGCGGATGCCGATGTTGACGGTTCGCATATCCGTGTTTTATTGCTGACATTTTTCTATAGATATTTTGAAGAACTCATAACTGGCGGGCATGTTTATATAGCTCAGCCTCCTCTTTATAGGATTCAAAAAGGAAAAGACGTTAAGTGGGTTTTTAATGATGAGGAAAAAGATAAAATTATCGAAGAATTAAAAAAGAAATCGACTGAAAAAAACATTGAAAATAAAATTACACAATCAGATCTTGATGCAGGAGGCGGAGAAATTGAAAAAATAGCCGGAGTTACCATCCAGCGATACAAAGGTCTTGGAGAAATGAATCCGCAACAGCTATGGGAAACAACTATGGATCCAGAACGCCGCAAAATGCTGCGAGTTGAGATAGAAGATGCACAGGAGGCTGATCGAGTTTTTGATATTCTTATGGGAACAGATGTGGAACCGCGCAGAAGATTTATCCAGACACATGCAAAAAATGTGAAGAATTTAGATATATAATAAAAAATTTTTATGTTCAAAGGATTTGAACAGATAAAAGAATCTAATTCAAATTCCGAAGCTCAGCTTAATCAGGAATTTGAAAAAATTGATATTGTGGCATTGAAGTTAGCCAAAAAGTACGGGGAATATGAATCGCTTAATTCTTTCATAGTGTATCTTGCTTCAATGGAAAAGGTTTTTACGCGTTCACGTGTTTATAGTTCTGATATTATGACCACTAAAGATGAAATTATTAAAATGGAAATACATCTTTTTAGTGAGGATACTGGCTTGGATGAAGATATGCTCAATGGTATTAGAAATGATTTCAGCCTGGTTTATCTTACAATTTCGCAGGTTTATGCGGTTGCTGAAAAATTGATTAAGAAATTTTCCGATATTAAAGGTTGTTTAGAATTCATTACTTCTCTGCGTGATATATCTATTATATTCATAGAAGCGCATGAAAATCATTTTACTATTAGTGAGATTCAGGACAGAATTTATAGATCGAGGATGAGAACTCTTTCGGCAGATGGAAACCCAGACCCTATTTTGTTGGAAAGAATATATATTGAGTTTAAAAATGAACTTGGAGGAAAGTTTTAATCAGGTCTCAAATTTAAATTTTGGTACAAAAAAGAAACCAATATTTTCTATCTTAATATTGGAAAATGTGCTATAATTAGTTAAAGAAAAGGTCATATCTTTTTAATAATTTTTTAAACACAGAAAGTATTTTTATGTTTTATTTTCTTAGAGTAACATAAAATGATAGAATACTTTCTTAAATAAATATGAATCAAGTCCAAACATGGGGAGAAGCCATATCATTTTCTCTTATAGATTTATGGCTGAGATTTATTAATTTTGTTCCAACTCTGTTGGGGGCAGTAATTATTTTTTTACTTGGGCTGATTATAGCTTCTGTTTTAGGAAAAGTTATCGAAAGGATTGTTATAGCAATTAAAATAGATCAAGCTTTTGAACGTATGAATATCAGTGAAAAAATAAAGGAACATGGAATAAATATTTCAATTTCATATTTTTTGGGAAAAGTTGTCCAGTGGTTTTTAATCCTCGTTTTTTTAATGGCAGCAACAGATATTTTAGGGTTAAATCAAGTTACAGGCTTTCTTAATAGCATAATTGTATATCTGCCGAATGTAATCGTGGCTACTATAATCCTCACAATCGCTTTTCTTTTGGGTAACCTTATATATATAATAGTGCGCTCCAGCACAAAAGCAGCAGGAGTTATGAGTGCTACGCTTTTAGCCACTATAATAAAATGGTCTATTATAATTTTTGGTATATTGGCAGCATTAATTCAGCTTGGAATAGCCGTATCTTTGGTTAATACGATATTTATTGGTTTAATTGGAGCAATTTCATTGGCAGCAGGTTTAGCTTTCGGATTAGGAGGTCGCGAAGAAGCAGCGTTAATTCTCAAAAAGTTAAGAGAAGAGATTATGGATAAAAAATAAATTTTTTTAATCTTTTTAGTTAAACAAAAAATATGGACAAGTATGCAAGCATTTCTTCAAAATCGGGAATTTTAAGGGAGAAAAAATCCGGAGAAATTATTAGACAATCAATAAAAGATAGTGCTTTGAATCCAAATGGAGAAAACTGGATTGCAAAGGCGCTTTACGCTGTAGTAATCATATCATTAATGGCTATTTTTTTTGGAGTTCCTATTTTTTTTACAGGCTTTTCTTCCCAAAGCATAGGATTTGAAAAACAAATATATTTTTATTTTTGGATTTTAGTAGCTCTTATTGCCTGGGTATCTAATGGCGTTGTCAGGGGAGAAATGAAAATAAGACGTACTCCGCTGGATATACCGATAATAATATTTTGGTTCGCTTGTTTATTATCATCTATTTTTTCAGTTGATAAATGGCATAGCTTTTGGGGATTTTTTGGTGATCCAACTCACGGATTTATCAATATTACGGCTAGTATTGTTGTTTATTATATAATCCTAAGTCATTTCAGTGAACGCATCATGCGTTTTTTGTTGGGGTCATTTTTGACATCTGGTTTTATAGCTATAATTTATGAATTTTTGATTTTAACAGGCATACTTAAATTACAGAACCAAAGTTTTATTCAAGCAAATAGTTGGGCCCAATTTTTGCCAACTAATCCCATTGGATCTGTTTCTGGAACAACTGTTTATTTAAGTGTTTTATGTATTTTATTTATCACTGTTTTTTTGAAATTAAAACTGAGTGAAGGAGCAAAATGGAAAAAAAATATATTAAAATCCATCTTTTTAATAATAGTTTTAATATCACTGTACGCTCTTTTTGCTTTCTATTCCTTTGTACCATGGCCTGCAATTCTAATCGGAGTTGGCTTTCTGCTTATATATGTACTTGCTCGTATAGTTAAAACCAGTAGTGGTTCTACCTGGTTACCAATGATCGTTTTTTTGGCAGTACTTTCTATATTTTTAATAGGAGGGGTGGAAAGTGTTTTTAAATTTAATATAGTTCCTGTAAATATCCCGGCGGAAATAAATATCTCATATAAATTATCCTGGCAGGTTGCTAAGGAAGCGATGAAAGATAATTTTTTCTTGGGTAGCGGTCCTGCAACTTATGGGTACATATTTTCCCTATATCATCCGCAAGAATTTAATCTAAGTAGTTTGAATAATATTAGTTTACATAATCTTAGATTTTATCAGGGTTCAGGAATTTTATGGGAAATAATGCCTACGTTAGGAGCTTTGGGTACTTTTTCTTTCATTCTTCTTATAATTTCTTTTTTAAGTGTTACGATTTATTTCTTAAGTAAAGATAAAGAAAGAAATAAGATATATTCTCTCGGAGCAATGGCCAGCATGATAGTCATCATAGTTTCTTCTTTTATGATAAGGATGGAAGGAGCATTGGTAATTTTAAGCGTACTTTTAGGATCGATTACTTTAGGCATAAATCTTCTGGAAAGTGATGCAAAAGAGGACTATATAAATCTTTCTCTAAAAGCTTCCCCTAAATATGCACTAGCTTTGGCATTTGTTTTTTTGGTTGTTAGTGCAAGTGTAATTTTCTTCTTTGTTTTCCTAGGCAAGATGTATATAGCTGATATTTTTGCTGGCATTTCCGGAAGGCAGAAAAACATAACAGAGGAAGGATCAATCAGCTCTATTTCTAAAGCTATAAAGCTTTATGACAAAGAGGGTCGTTATTATACTATTGCCGGACAGCAATATATGGCACTTGCAAATAAGGAAATTTTAAAAGGAGATAATGCAAATATAGAACTTACAAGACAATATCTAGAAAATTCAATAGCTTTTGCTTTAAAGGGAAAAGAACTAATGCCAAAAGATGTGTTAGCTGTTGAAGTCCTTGCACAAGCTTACGAGAATAAAGCTTCTTATCTTGTTCAGCTTTTAGATCAAGCGATTGCAATTTATGGTGATGCCCTTGCTCTTGAACCCCACAACCCGGACATTTATTTAAAAATTGGACAGTTAAATGCAAAAAAAGCTAGCGTAGA
This sequence comes from Candidatus Moraniibacteriota bacterium, assembly GCA_035390125.1. Classification (NCBI taxonomy): domain Bacteria; phylum Candidatus Moraniibacteriota; species Candidatus Moraniibacteriota bacterium. The sequence continues at coordinate 3,232 of DAOOTD010000006.1, read as the reverse complement.
GGAAGATAAAAATAAAAATAAAGAGCTTATGGATAAGGCAATAGATATGTTTCAAAAGTCCATATCCGAAAAAAATGATTATGCTCCAGGATATTATTATTTATCTCTGATAAACAATCAGGCTGGGGATATTGATAAGGCGATTGAATTTGCTGAAAATGCCAGAAAAATAGACCTGCAAAATGCAGATTATGTTTTTAATCTAGCTAATTTATATAGGGAAAAAGGCGGTGATGACAATTTAAAAACATCTGAGTATTTATATCAGCAGATTTTACAAGTTGCTCCTAATAATGCGAATACGCTTTTAGGGTTAGGTCTTCTTTACGAAAAACAAGGCAAGAATGATCAGGCGGTGGAACAATATGAAAAAGTTTTAGATGCGTTATCGCCTGAATCAACTCAGGCGAGGACGCAGGTCCAAACTTTAATAGATAATATAAAAAACGGAGTTTCAAATGAAGTAGCAAATTCAGTAGATAATACGGTTGAAGAGGAAACGCAAAATATAACAGAAAACAATACCGTGGATGAAACAGAAAACTCAGAAGAAATTCCTGTTTTAGACAATAATTAAAATATCAAAAAGCCGCATAAACATATCATAAAATAAATGGGGCAATGCTTGTATGCATTGCTCTTGACAGTTTTTTTGTATTTGTTAAAATAGTAACACGTCTAAAATTTGTATTCTAAGATATACACATCTGAGAAAACTAATTGAAAAACGAAATAAATATAGCGGGTGAGTTCGGGGCCTAATTTTGTGTTTGCCTTGAAAATCCCTCGCAGCGAGTGGATTTTTTTGTTGGTCAAAATTTTAAAATTAGTGCTGAAATAGATTAATCAGTATGGGTAAAAAAATTAAATCCCAATAAACTGATCAAAAGTTTCCGCAGTAGTTAGCAACTTAACAATTTTTTGGTCTTTCCATGTAAAACGTGTGATATATATAGTTGTGCGGGAAAATATATCAGGCGTCAGCTATAACATGGTAAGTCAATAAGTAGGTCAATAAAAAAAGTCCTCTGATTAATCAGGGGCAATCAGTAGTTAATGATAAGTAATTGTTAACTGCTAACCGTTAAAATAAAGAAAGGTTACTTAACGTATATGGTGGATGCCTTGACTGAAATAAGCGATGAAGGACGCAGCTGGCTGCGATAATCTTCGGGGAGCTGTTAAGCAAGCTTTGATCCGGAGGTCTCCGAATGGGGCAACCCTCTCACTTTTAGTGAGAATCTTTGGCTGAATTCATAAGCCAATGAAGCGCACCCTGGGAATTGAAACATCTTAGTACCAGGAGGAATATAAAACAATATGTGATTCCGTAAGTAGTGGCGAGCGAACGCGGAAAAGTCTAAACCCTGACGCAAGTCAGGGGGTTGCGAGGTAATTAGACTCGATTGATCGGGGTAAAGCATAATCTCTTAGTAAAATCCTCTGGAAAGTGGAACCATAGCGGGTAAAAGTCCCGTATGCGAAAAGAGAATATGTTTTATGTGATTATCCTCAAGTAAGGCAGGACCAGAGAAATCCTGTCTGAATCTGGGAGTACTACTCTTCCAAGACTAAATATTATTTCAGATCGATAGTGAACTAGTACCGTGAGGGAAAGGTGAAAAGCATCCCGGAAGGGAAGTGAAATAGAACTGAAACCATATACTAACGTAGAGTCGGAGCCGTAGCTTGCTACGGTGACGGCGTGCTTTTTGCAGAACGAGCCAACGAGTTAATTTTATGCGGCTTGCCTAAGGAGCTAACACTCCGGAGGCGTAGTGAAAGCGAGCCTGAATAGGGCGTTTGTCGCATGGATTAGACCCGAAGCCGGGCGAGCTACATATGAGCAGGGTGAACCTTGGGTAAAACCAAGGGGAGGCCCGAACCCACGAGCCGTGCAACACTCGGGGATGACTTGTGTGTAGGGGAGAAATTCCAATCGAGCTCGGCAATAGCTGGTTCTCTCCGAAATAGCTTGAGGGCTAGCGTCATGTAATTGCATCCAAGAGGTAGAGCTACTGGATGAGAATTCGCGGTTCGCCGTAGGGTTTTCAACCAAACTCCGAATTCTTGAGATGTTTATCATGGCAGTCAGAAATCCGGCGCTAAGGTCGGATCTCAAAAGGGAAACAGCCCAGATCATCATCTAAGGTCCCTAAATTTATGCTAAGTGGTAAAGGAAGTGAAGTTTCTTAGACATCTAGGAGGTTGGCTCAGAAGCAGCCATCCTTCAAAGAGTGCGTAACAGCTCACTAGACCAGAGACTTCGCGCCGATAATTCAACGGGGCTAAGCATAATACCGAAGATATGGGATTATAGGTTTCACAGAGAAAATTTTCTTTAAAATCGTTAATGATAACAGGCAAACGTTTGTTAGGGTGGAGTGAACGGGATAGCGACACTTCATTACAAGCTAAAAACAAAAAAGCCCAGCCTGTTATCATTGACGTTAAATTTAATTCTCAACAAAATTTGTTGAGTTCTCTGTGAAATCTATAATCGGTAGGAGAGCGTTCTTTGTGCACTGAAGCGTAAGGGGCGACCCGTCGTGGAGCGCAAAGAAGTGAGAATGTTGGCATGAGTAACCACAATGTGAGTGAAATCCTCACACACCGCAAGTCTAAGGTTTCCTGGGCAACGTTGATCGTCCCAGGGTTAGTCGGTCCTAAGGCGAGGCTGAAAGGCGTAGTCGATGGACAGCAGGTTAATATTCCTGCACTGCAATAATATTCGATGGAGTGACGTATTTTAGTATGTTTTGCATCTCATTGGATTGATGTAGAAATGTTGAGGGTGTTTCGCAGGCAAATCCACGAAGCATCAGCCCAAGGCATTTCTGGAAGTCCCGTTTCGGCGGGGCGAACGAAACAAAGCAAGGTACCAGGAAAAGCTTCTAAGGTTAATATTATTGTATCCGTACCGCAAACCGACACAGGTAGATGAGGCGAGTAGCCTCAGGTGAACGGGAGAACCTTCGTTAAGGAACTCGGCAAAAAAACTAGACGTAAGTTAGCGAGATGTCTTTCCGTCCCGATTTATCGGGATGGACGCAGTGAAAGTTTTCCAAGCGACTGTTTATCAAAAACACAACTCTCTGCCAACCCGCAAGGGGAAGTATAGGGGGTGACACCTGACCAGTGCTGGAACGTTAATGGGGTTGGTGCAAGCTAATCCTTGAAGCGCCAGTGAACGTCGGCGATAACTATAATCGTCCTAAGGTAGCGAAATTCC
>DAOOTD010000005.1 GCA_035390125.1 Candidatus Moraniibacteriota bacterium | reverse complement strand
GACATCCTTTACAAAGATGCCTTCGGCAATCTGGATCTGGGGAAGGGGAAGCTGAAAGCAGTCGAAGTTTCTGCTGGAGTTTTTGCTGTTAATATAATAGATGAAGATGCGCCAACTATAGGGGAAGCAACAATTTGTCCTGAAATGACAGAGGCTGGCAAAGACGGTAAATGTGACAAAGAACAAGTTGACAAAAATGAGGATGACGTAGATGATGATACTGATAATCCGATAAGTAATGGCAAGAAGGTTGAAATCAAAACGACTGCTGTAGGCGAAGGTTCTAAGATTTTTGTTACTGCTAAAGACGTGACTAATGCCACTCTGGCAGTAACTGACATAGACAAAGGAAAAGGATTCACTGTTGAAATTAAAGAATCGACTGAAGAGGCTATCAAGTTTGATTGGTGGGTGGTTGAGAAAAAAGAATAATTTAAATTTTTTATATCTTATGTATAGCATTATTTTATGTGGCGGATCTGGAACCCGTTTGTGGCCGCTTTCGCGCAAAAACTTTCCCAAGCAATTCCTAAAGCTTTACAGCGATAAGTCGCTTCTGCAAGAGACTTTTTTGAGAATGAAAGAAATTGTGCCTCAGGAAAATATATATTTTGTAACCAATGAAGAAAACTATTTCAATGTTTTCAATCAGGTCAAAGAAATTTACGCCGGATTCAAAGAACGCCAGGTTTTGAAAGAACCAGAAAGCCGGAACACGATGCCAGCCATTGCTTTAGCGGTTAAATACCTTAAGGATGAAATAAAAATAGACGAAAATGTGCCGATAATAATGGTTCCATCTGACCATTATATTGGTAAAAGAGAAGCTTATATAGAAACCGCTAAAAACGCTTTAGGAAAAATAGGGGACAATTTAGGAACTATCGGAATCAAGCCGACCATGGCGCACACAGGTTTGGGTTATATTAAAAAGGGCGAAAATCTAGGGGACTATTATAAAGTAGATGGTTTCAAAGAAAAGCCAGACGTAAAAACAGCCAAGGAATTTTTTGAATCAGGAGGATATTTATGGAATGCTGGAATGTATCTTTTCAGCGCCAAAGCTATAAGTGAAGAAATGAAAAAAAATGCACCAGAAAGCTATGCTTTATTTGAAAAGGATTATCAATTCTTTATCCAGAATTTCAGCAACTTGCCGGCAGTGGCTATTGATGTGGCTATTTCAGAAAAATCGGACAGGATGGTGGTTTTTGATGGTGATTTTGACTGGAGCGATATTGGAAGTTTTGATGTTCTAGCAGAGATATTGAACAGAAAAAAAGATGATAATCCGAAACATGTTTCCATTGATTCAAAAAACGTTTTTGCTTATTCAGCCAATAATGGGCTCATTGTGACTTCAGGAATTGAAGATGTTATTGTGATTGAAAATAATGACAGCATTTTGGTGCAGAAAATGAGAGAAAGCAATGATGGAGTGAAAAAAGTGGTGGAATATCTCAAAGAAAAAAATTATCCCGAATTGAGTGATAACATTGTCGGTTATCGTCCATGGGGTAAATATGAAGTGCTTATTGACGGAGACAATCATAAAGTAAAAAAAATTACAGTCTATCCAGGAAAATCATTGAGTTTGCAAATGCACAAAAAAAGGGCAGAACATTGGGTTGTTGTTAAAGGTGTTGCTGATGTTATTAAAGAAGAAGATATCTTTACCTTGCAAGAAAATGAAAGTACTTATATTCCAGTTGAAACCAGGCATCGTCTTTCTAATTCAGGCAAAGAAAATTTAGAAATTATAGAAGTTCAGACGGGAAGTTATCTGGAAGAAGACGATATTGTCAGGTTTGACGATGATTACGGAAGGAAATAGTGGCACTGGACAAGATAGTTAAAATAGTATATACTTAACATATTAGATAAGTCACTTCTTAATTTTTGTTTACCCCCACACCAAATTCAGAGATTTTGTGGGCTATATTTTTTAGGCTATTATGGCCTTAATAAGCCAAAATATTCAACTTTTTAGGTTTTGGTGTGGGGGCGAGTAAGCCGCTTTTTTCGTGCAAGACAAGCCATCTCTATAAAGGGGATCTTATTATCTTTTACTTTAGAAAATTATTAAAAGGGGATATGGTGAAATTGGTATACACGCATGCTTCAGGTGCATGTGGCGCAAGTCGTGAGAGTTCGAGTCTCTCTATCCCCACATTTTAACGCAATATAAAACTTTTAATATAAGTAGGTTATTATCTTTTAATTTCATAAACAAAAAAAACTTACTTTGTTAGTGGTTAATAAAAAATATGTTTAAAAAACAAAGCAGTCCGATGACTGCAAGCGCGCAAACTCTGCCCAACAACAAGCAGGTAAATGCGCAACACAAAAAACCTTCCCACAATGCTATGCATAGCATTGCAGGCAGGCCGATGAAAAAATTTAAAAAAAATATGCCTCCGAACATGGGCATGAGAAACAATCAGATGAGGTTTCACAAGTTTCCGATGAATCCCAAGAGTAATCATTTGGTTATCACTCCTTTGGGTGGCAATGAAGAAGTCGGAAGGAATATGACAGTGTTTGAATATGATGGAGATATCATAATTTTAGACATGGGCATACAATTTCCAGAGGAAGACATGCCAGGCATAGACTACATTGTTCCTAACATTAATTACCTAAAAGGCAAAGAAAAAAATGTAAGAGGGGTACTGCTCAGCCATGGCCACCTTGACCATATTGGTGCAGCGCCAATCCTGCTTAAAGAACTTGGTTATCCTCCGATTGTCGGACGTGATTTGACACTAGCTTTAGTCAAGAAAAAAATGGAGGACTTTGATAAGAATTCAGCCCAGAATCTGAAAGTTATGAGAATCAATTCTGTTTCAGACAAAATTAAATTAGGAAAATTTCAAATTGAATTCTTTGAGGTGGAACACTCAGTCATGGATGCAGTTGGAGTAATAATCAGAACGCCAGACGGAACTGTCATACATCCGGGAGACTGGACTATGGATAAAAATCCAAAAAATCATAAAATAATAACTTATGATCATTTGTCTAAATTACCTTCACCTCGGATACTAATGCTGGAAAGTTTGGGAGCTACTGACACCAAAAGTGAAGACAAACCGGAATCAGAGATGTACAAAAACCTAGAAAAACTTGTAGGTTCAGCCAATGGTTTGGTTGTTATCGGAACTTTTTCTTCACAGATTGAACGTATTGGGAAAATAATAGAATATGCTGAAAGTATAGGGAAAAAAGTGGCCCTGGACGGGTATAGCATGAGGATGAATATTGAAATTGCCAAAGAACTCGGCTATATAAAAGCTCACAAGAAAACCTTAATTTCAGTCAACGAAATACATAAATATCCAAGAAATAAAGTTGTGGTTATTTGTACCGGGGCACAAGGAGAAGGCAATGCAGTTCTCTCACGCATTGTCAATGACGAGCATCGTTTCGTCAGAATCCAAAAAGATGATACGATAATATTTTCTTCTTCAATTGTTCCTGGAAATGAACGTACAGTACAAAGACTCAAAGATGATTTATACCGCAAATGTGACAATGTGATTCATAGCGATATCCTTGATGTACATACTAGCGGACACAGCAATGCTTATGATATTCAAAATATTTTACACCAGATCAAGCCCGATTTTTTCCTACCCGTTTATGGCAATCATTATATGCTCAAAGAAGCCGCCAAGTTAGCAGAGAGAATTGGAATAAAAAAAGAAAAAATATTTGTTCTGGATAATGGAAATCAAATAGAGTTTAGCAACGGTAACGCTAAAATTCTTTCAAAAAAAATTGATACCAGCTATGTTATGGTTGATGGTCTGGGAGTCGGAGATGTCGGGGAAGTGGTGCTCAGAGATCGCCAATTATTGGCGAAAGATGGAATGTTTACAATCGTTGTGATCATTGATTCCAAAACAAAAAAAATAATCGGTACACCGCAAATCACATCAAGAGGATTTATTTTCGTCAAAGAAAATTTTGATCTAGTAAATGCTACGAAAAGGGTGGTGGAAAAAGTGGTCAAAGAAAAAACTTCAGAAGGCCTGCCGGTTAACTGGGATTATGTCAAAAATAATATCCGCGAATCGGTCGGATCTTTCTTGTTTACAAAAACCGAAAGGCGACCTATGGTGTTGCCGGTAGTTATAGAGGTCTAAGCGAAACAAAGAAAACTGCTCAGTGATGGGCAGTTTTTTAATTATACAATTTCGCCCACTTTTCTTTCAAAAGAAAAGTGGACAGAAAAGAAACTTGCACACGGATTAATTTCTGTGGCAAATTCTAAGCTCGCTCACTAAAATTCCTGCTTCACTCCGCTGCGTTTAAGGAATTTATTAACGTTCACTTGCTTGAATTTGCTTACGAAATTTATAGTGTGCGAGAGGATGCAAAAATTCAAAAAACACTTTGCCTAAGTACTTCATATGGCGCACCTATAAAATGCTAAATAATGCATTCATAATTCCGCCCTGCGGAAGACCCTGGTATAAATTCAGATTTGCGAGCGTCTAAAAAATTTCTGTCTGACCTCGACTTGTCGGGGGAGTTATATTTTTTAGTGAGCAAATCCTAAATTTGTCAGTGGCTGCAGTCGGGCGGAGAGTTCTTTTTGTTACTTTTTCTTGCGGAAAGAAAAAGTCAGGCCAATTTTGTTTGCAAAAAAGGGCTATTTTAGTTATTATTACTTTATAAACTTTATAAATTTAAATATGAACAAGCGTATTTTCTCGGGAATACAACCGTCGGGCAATTTGCATGTCGGCAATTATTTAGGCGCTATCAAAAATTGGGTCAAGCTTCAGGATGAGTTTGAGTCCATTTTTTGCGTGGTAGATATGCATGCCATTACTGTTCCGCAAAACCCTGAAGAGCTCAGAAAAAGGACTATTGAAATTGCTAAAGTTTATTTAGCTTCAGGAATTGACCCGAAAAAATCCAGCATTTTTATTCAATCTCATATTCAGGAACACGCAGAGCTGGCTTGGATTTTAAACACAATAGCTAAAATGCCAGAACTGGACAAGATGACACAATTTAAAGATAAAACACAAAATAACAGTCGAGAAAGTATCGGAGTTGGGTTATATGATTATCCGATTCTGATGGCGGCAGATATTCTGCTTTATGATGCGGAAAAAGTTCCAGTGGGTGAAGACCAGGTTCAGCACGTGGAACTTACCCGGACACTTGGAAAAAGATTTAATAATAAATTTGGCGAAACATTTGTGATTCCCGAGCCGCATATAACCAAAGAGGGGATGAGAATAATGGGTTTGGATGATCCAGGCAAGAAAATGTCAAAGTCGGCAGCTTCTGAATATAACTGGATCGGAATTACTGATGACGCAGAAGCAATCAGAAAAAAAATAAAAAAAGCTGTGACTGATTCTGGCAGTGAGATAAAATATCAAGACGATAAACCGGCACTCAAGAATCTTATCAACATTTACTCTGGATTTTCTGGCAAAACTCCGAAAGAGATTGAAAAAATGTATGTCGGCAAGGGTTATGGAGATTTTAAAAATGATTTAGCGGAAGTTATTATTGCAGGACTCAAACCGATTCAGGAAAAAATGAAATCACTTTCTAATGAAGAAGTTTTGAAGATTCTAGAAGATGGCGCCAGCAAAGTTCGATTGATTGCCGAGAATAAAATGGAAGAAGTGAAAAAGAAGATAGGCTTCATATTATAGTAGATATTTTGTTACGTAACATGTTAAGTAACACTTGAGCATAAAAAAATCGCCCCAGAAGGGCGATTTTTTGAACTATCCTCTTATTATTTTAAGCAACTCATCTCTTTTTTCTTCCATCAACTCTTTTGATTTTGCTTCAACATTAAGTCTGATAACTGGTTCCGTATTCGAACCGCGGAGATTAAATCTCCAATTATCAAATTCAATCGAAACTCCATCAATCTCGTCTACGCTCTTGGCTTGCGGTGCATATTTTTCTTTAGCTTCTGATATCTTTGCTTTTACGTCCGAAACTTCGCTATTTATTTCTCCACTGACAAAATATTTATTCCAGAACATTTCCTGCATGATTTCGGAGAGCGTTTTTTCTTGTTCGGAAAGAAACTCCAACATCATCACGAAGGGAATAAGGCCATTATCACAATAAAAGTAATCCCTGAAATAATAATGCGCGCTCATTTCTCCTCCAAAAACTACATTGTCATTTCTCATCCTTTCCTTGATAAAAGCATGCCCGGATTTGTTTATTATGTCTTTGCCACCATTTTCTTTAGCAATGTCAGCAATGGCCCAAATTAAACGAGGATCGTGTAAGATAGTTGCTCCCGGATTTCTTTGGAGGAAAATTTTTCCTAAAAGAGCGGTAATGAAATAGCCTTCAATAAATTCTCCTTTTTCTGTAAAAAAGAAACAGCGGTCAGCATCTGCGTCCCAGGCTACTCCGAAATCAGCTCCACTTTCCATCACTAATTTAGAAATTTCTTCGCGATTTTCCGGAATAAGAGGATCAGGACGTCCCTTTGGAAAATTTCCGTCTGATTCCCAGTTTAGTTTTATAACTTCTATGTTGCTATTTTCTAATAATTGATCCAAAGCTCTGCCGCCAACTCCAAAATTTGGGTTAGCAACAATTTTAAACTTTTTGAATTTTGAAAAATCGGCAAAAGATCTAATTTTATTTATATAATCATCCATTATATTTTTCTTTTCTATCAACTTAAGATTTTCTTCTGATAATTCCAAATTTTCAATTCGTTGGTCATCTTTCAAGGCTATGTCCCTGATTTCAAACAGGCCAGTGTCTGATGAAATCGGCTTTGATTTTTCACGGACAAACTTAGCGCCATTATATTCCTTAGGATTGTGAGAAGCAGTGATGGAAAATCCTCCGGCATAACCATAATTGGCTACGGAGAAATAAAGCATATCAGTGGATATCTCGCCGACATCTATGACTTTTATACCCTGATCCGTAACTGCTTTTATGGCTGCATTTTTGAGCGATGGGGAAGAAAGTCTGACATCGCATCCAATGACTACCTCACTCGGTTTTACGAATTCACAATAAGCTTTAGCGATCTTGTAAACATCTTGCTCGTTTATTTCTTCTGGATAAATTCCGCGGATGTCATAGGCTTTAAAGATTTTTTCATTCATAATTTTTTTAATATTTTTAACTATTAAAGTTTATCAAAAACATGTTTTTTACTCAAGGTGCACATTTTGATTGAATTTTTCCAGTTCCTTTTCAAGCAGGGGATATTTCTTGAGATCTGGACTTTCTTTAAGGATTTTTTCAGCGTAGCTTTGGGAAATTTCTATGAGTTTCACATTGGTCACATTCTGCATAGCAATGTCAGGAATGCCCGATTGGCGGGTGCCGAAAAATTCTCCCGGACCTCTGATTTCAAAATCTTTTTCGGCAATGTCAAAACCGCTGCTGTATTTTTCCAAAGCCTTCAGTCTGTCTTTAGCCAGAGAAGAACTACTACTAGTAAATAGAAAACAATAGGACTGCATATTGCTACGTCCAACGCGTCCGCGAAATTGATGAAGCTGTGCCAATCCAAAACGATCCGCATCTTCAATAATCATAATGGTTGCGTTGGGTATATCAATGCCAACTTCTACAACTGAAGTGGAAACTAAAATGTCATATTTTTTATCTTCGAAATCACGCATGATTTTTTCTTTCTCGTTGGATTTCAATCTTCCATGTAAAAGCGCTAAATTAAGATCAGGAAAAATATTTTTTGAAAGTCGCTCATGTTCTTCGGTAGCGGCTTTGAGTTCTGTCATTTTACTCGATTCTTCTACAAGAGGAAAAATAATAAATGCCTGCTGTCCATTTTTAACTTCCTGCCGTACAAAATCGTATGTATTTTCGCGGTCACGGCCGTTGATTATTTTGGTTATGATTTTCTTGCGGTTTTTAGGCATTTCATCCAGTACGGAAAGATGAAGATTGCCAAAAAAAGCCAAAGCCAGCGTTCGGGGGATTGGAGTCGCAGACATTGATAGCAAATGAGGTGTTTTATCTGGAAGTCCATCATTTATTTCAGAAATCTTTTGTTGGAGATATGCGCGCTGATCAACTCCAAAGCGGTGCTGTTCATCAACAATAACCAAAACAAGATTTTTAAATTTTACATCTTTTTGTATAAGGGCATGAGTACCAATGACAAAGTCAATTTTTCCATTTTTAATTTCATTTAGTAATTCTATACGTTTTATCTTGTCGTTCTTTACTATTTGATAAGAATTTGTCAGCAAGGCAATAGAAATATTTTGTTTTGAAAATAGTTTAGAAATGGAGTCAAAATGCTGCCGCGCCAGAACCTCCGTGGGAGCCATTAAAGAAACTTGATAGCCGGCATTTACAGCATTTAAAATTGCCATAGCAGCTACAACAGTTTTCCCGCTGCCAACGTCGCCATTAAGCAGCCGGTTCATCGGTAGTGTTTTTTCAATGTCTTTTAGAATCTGGAAAGCTGATTTTCTCTGGGCGTTTGTAAGAGAGAAGGGAAGTGATTCAACAAATTTTTTTATCAGTTTTTCATCAAAAGAAATGGAAATAGCCTGCTTTTTATTCCATAAATTTTTTACATTTTGTGAAGCTAACTGTGCCAAGAACATTTGATCAAAAGCTATCCGCTTTTGAGCTAAAACGCTCTGCTTTAGTGTTTTCGGGAAATGCGCATAGTAAATGGCTTCTTTCAGATTTGGCAGGTGCAAATCTTTCAAAATATTTTCAGGAACCGGATCTTTGATTTCATCCGCGTATTTTATTAAGGATTGCATCTGCCAGCGTATCCATTTAGAAGTCAATCCTTCTGTTTCCGGGTAAATCGGAACAAGCCGGCCGGTGTTAGTCGGAACGCGCGAAGAAAGTTCCCAAGCTGGATTGGAAAAAAATAATCCCTTAGCGTCCTCAAAAACTTTTCCGCTAAGACGTGCACCTTTGCCTTCAGTTAGGGAATCACTGACATATGGTTGATTGAACCAGACAGCACGGACTATGCCGGTTTCATCTTTTATAAAACATTCCGTGATGAGCATTTTTTTCTTCCAGGTTCTGATCAGTTTGCTTTTCACAACTTCGCCCATAACAGTTGCAGTTGTTCCGGTAGAAAGATTGCCAATAGGAACCCTTTCTGAATAATCTTCATAGCGGAAAGGGAAGTGCATCAAAAAGTCCTCAACAGTCTCAATGTTAAGTTTTTTTAAAACAGCGGTGTATTTTGGCCCTATCCTTGGCACTAAGATAAGTTTCGTCTGCAAACTAGGCATAAATGTATTATAGCCTATTTTTTAATATAGAAAAAAGAGATTTGAATAGTTCTTCAAATCTCTTTTTAAAATTCTTTCCATTTATCTTTTTCTTAATTCCTTAATTCCATTTTTCTTTTTTTTCGATTGCAGAAATCACACACATCAGTCAAAATATGATCCTGCAGATATTTGATGGGAATGGGTTTTCTGCATTCCTTGCATTTCCCATCAAAATCAGGTTTTTCGACTTCCTTTATCCTCGCCTTTGTTTCCGCGATGCTTTGCAATAAAACTTTTTTTTGGGCGACCAATTTTTGCGTTGGCCTTGCTTCAATAAGCTCCATAGTCTCAAAAAGATTTCTTTCCAAGAAATCTTTTCTTGATTTCAGTCCCTCGATAAGAGCTCGTTTGTTAATTCTCATTCTTTCTCTGTCAGTCTTGTTCATTTTTAACCCCCTTATTTTTCAATGTTCTTTTGTTAATGCTGTATTTTACCAATATAAAACAAAAAGTCAAGCATAAAAATGCTGACTTTTTATAATTGTGCGCTTGGCAGGAATTTTACCCCCACACCAAAAATTAAAGAATAACTTGTGTCCTTGGCTGGAATCGAACCAGCGGCCTTCTGGACCGCAACCAGACGCTCTATCCACTGAGCTACAAGGACATATTTTGTTTTGGTGTGGGGGCGTGCCTGCGGCCTTCTGGACCGCAACCAGACGCTCTATCCACTGAGCTACAAGCGCTTAATAATCAATAACAGATAACTTACAACATAAAACAAAAAATAGCAATTACTAAAAATGCCACAGATTTGTAGTTATTATAAATGCAGAACTCTTTCAATTGTATTTATTAGACTCGGATTCTGTTTTATTTCAGGAATATTTTGCATAAGCAAATCACGCAATTTTACCGGGTCTTCATCTTCAATTGGAATATGTACAAAAGGCAAGACAGATGCCTTTGTATGCAAGCTGATAACTCTTGTGTGGTTAGGTTCGTAAAAAATCCAGAAAGAAAAGATATTTTCATATGAATAAAATTGTCTGTCGGCTAGCACGCCTTTTGATGTTATGCAAAAATTTACTATACGCGGATCCTTTTGCGCATATATATAGCCTACAATTCCGATTAGAATAAAAGTGATTGCCATAATTGGAGCATTTGTAAAAATAGCATAAATAACCATTATGAAAATAAACAAGCCAGCAGCAATATACCAGTTTCTTGACTTCTCGTATAATTCAAACTCTGGAGCTTTCCAGGAATAAAAAATTTCGCCTATGTTTTGGATCAGATTGTCTTCAACAAAATTATTTTGTTCTTCCTGTTCATTTTTTATTTCATACTCAAAACTATCCTCTACAATAAAATCGTGTACTTCCGTATCTTGTGTTTTATTTATTTTTTTTCTTAGGTCAAAAGGCATATGATAACTTTACCACATTTGTCAGAGTTTACAAACATGCCTATAATTAGTATTATATACAAAGCCTAAAAAGGTGTTTTATTTTGGAAGCGTGTCTGAGTGGGCTTGATGCAAGCAAGCGAGAATTAAGCGGGTTTCAAAAGAAACCCAGGAACCCGAAGGCCTTTCAGTTTTTTATATTTTTGAAAAAAATAATTTGGAAGCGTGTCCGAGTGGTTTAAGGAAACAGTCTTGAAAACTGTCGTGCCCGAAAGGGTACCAGAGGTTCGAATCCTCTCGCTTCCGCACAATTTAATAAATGGAGAGGTGGCTGAGCGGGTCAGATGCGAGTAAGCGAGCATTTGACGGGTTGCAAAAAGCAACCCCGGCAGACGTGAAGCACAATTTTTTGATCGAGGATACTGCCGAGAAAATTTAATAAATGGAGAGGTGGCTGAGCGGCTGAAAGCAGCACACTGCTAATGTGTTAAGGGAGAAATCCCTTCCAGGGTTCGAATCCCTGCCTCTCCGCCAATATTAAAATGATGTCCCGCAGGACATCATTTTAATATTTGTTTGAAATGTGGTGGGATTCGAAGGGCGCGAGTAGAAAGCGAGCAAGTGCGAGCTTTCTGTGTGTAGCGCCCAGGCTCCGAGTCGGAGCGAGGAGGAATCCCTGCCTCTCCGCATAAATTAAAAAGAGCCCAAAAGGTTCTTTTTTGATATAAAAAAACCGGGGATTCGACAATTTTTGTCGATTCCCCGGCGAACCTGATTTTTTATACAGTGCCTTTTTTGAGGACACCAACTTTTTCTAAGACTTCCGCGCAGAACATTATAACATTAATGTTCTGCTTTCTTGATTTGTATTCTTTGGGCAGTCCAAGTCTTTCTGCTGCCCAGTCTTGCAAGATATCAAGTTTGAATTCATCTTTTTCAAACTTGAACTCGAAGATTGTATTTCCATTACTTTCCACTAAACTTTTGTTTGGAGATTTTTTTCTTAATTGCTTTTTCAGAGCAGGGTGCAGGTGAAACCATATATCCCATGCTTCCCCAACAAATTGGCTGCAATTTTTCAGCCTTTCTGGTCTTGGATTTTCATTACGCTTCTTCTTTCCAGATGCTCTTTCCTTTCTTATAACCTCAGTTACTTCTTTACCATTAAAACAGAACTTCCTTTCCATGAATAATACCCCCTATTGTTTTTTAATGATCCATCTTTAACTTCAATTAATAGCATACTTTCATTTATTTGTCAATCATTTCTTTTAAAAAAGTTATTTGCTAATTTTATAATATTTGATACCATAAAAAATATATTTGTTTTTTAAGTTTTTCGCAACAATTTTTGAAGCGGGGGAGAAGGGTGGTTGCACATAGGGCGTAGTTGCGCCCTGCCGGGTAATGTGCATAAAATGCTTGGGATTAGGAGTGCCATAATCTCTTCAATCAAGATTTTTCGTAAAATCTTGATTTTCTCTTCCTAGACCCAAGCGCCACCTGCCTCCAAGAATATTTTATGAAATCCTGATATTGACTTATTAGTTTAATTTGTTAATATTAGTACATACACGGTTGGTGATGATCGGTTTGCGCTTTTTCAAGCTCGCGCATTTAGGTGTTAACATTATTTTAAACGTTTAACGTTCTTTGACAAAGTTTTTCAATTGGTTCATTGAACCAAAAGTGGAATCCCTTTCCAGCCAAAAAAAGAGGGGTAACTTATATAAGTACCCATATCTCGTGAAGAGAAACGGCAACAAGGGCGAAGAGGCCTTGTATAAGGCTGGCCGCGTAAGGCTGCAATTTTGTCAGACCCGCAAGCTCAGGATCATATTAGTGAATCTACACTAATCTGTGCTTGCGGGTTTTTATTTTGAAGATTTTTTATATTCAAATTCAAACTCATGACTATCGCTTGGTGGTCTTCTTCTCTGGGTCTCTGTCTTTTTTTCTTCATTTTCTTTAGGAAATTCTATGGGTTTTGCTTTCAAGTCGTAGTTTGGATGATCTCCTTCTCCGCCTCTGAAAATTACTTCATTAATGTTATCTTCCAATCTTCCAGCCTCAATAGCATCTGCTTCAAATATTTCCTTTTTTATTTCATCAATATCGGGAATAAGCTCAGCCTTTTTTTCATTTTCAAGCGTTTCTTGATTTATTTCATTAATACTTGTTGCAGGATCTGGTTTTTTTTCATCCTCTGTGTTTTCTGGTCTTATAACTTTTCTGAAAACTCCTGGTTCTCCTGGAACAGGTTCAATTTCTGGCCCGGCATCATTATCAGGGAATTGCCTTTGTTCTCTTTCTTTATAATATTTTTGATACCATTTTTCACTCATATATTTTTCTATTTTATTTAGATTATCCCTAGTTTATTGGTAAATAGAATGCTTTTAATTTATATTTGTATTTTATTATAAATCTTCATTTTATTCAATTTTTCAAGTTCACAATTTTTTTATCTCCTGCCGGGCGATGACAGCGGCATAAATTTCTTTAGCGCCGGAATCTTTCAAGATTCTGGTGCATTCAAAAATAGTTGAACCAGTTGTAGCGATGTCATCTATCAGTAAAATGGTTTTGCTTTTTATCTTTTCTGGATTAGTTATACTAAAAGCTCCTTTGATATTTTCTTTTCTCTGCTGGTAACTGCTGATTTTCATTTGCGGGAAAGTATATTTTTTTCTGATTAGTATTTTTTCATCCATTAATATTTCTGTCCCAGGCAAGAGTTTGAGTGAAATATGCTTTGCTAGCAGTGCTGACTGATTAAATCCGCGCCAGCGGAGTCTTCTGGGGTGCAGGGGAATAGGAATTATAATATCCGGCAAAGGCAAGTCGGTTTTTTGAATTGCTTTTATCATTAAATTTCCAAGCTGTATATGTAAATCTGGAATAAAACGGTATTTATAAAAGTGCACAGCTTGGGCCACAGTAGGGTTTTTATAGGAAACAGCAGTGATAAGAGCGCCTAAAGCACTTTTTTTCTTGCATGCCAAGCAAGTTTTCCCATCAGGAGTAATTACTTTTTCGCATATGCCGCAAACATGCTCATTTTTTATGAAAATGTTTGATAAGCAATCCTGGCAAATCCATTCATCTTCCTTTCCACATGATATGCAGGTGATGGGGAAAAGAATATCAAGTATAAGCTTGTATGATCTGCTAAAAACTGTGGATAACTCGCCCATGTTGTTGTTTGATTTATAAAAATATGTTATTATTAATGCGAACTTATAACTTTTAGCTTAACACAAATACAAAAAATGTTAGAATTTTTAAAAAGCAATAAAAATCGTTTTGTTGGCATTGATTTTGGCACATCTTCAATCAAGGTAGTTGAGCTTTCCTATAAAGATCAGAAAGTGTTTTTGGAAAATTATGGTTTTGTTGATTTAAAGCAAAATGTAGGTGAAAAACAGAATATTGACCCCAAAAAACATTTTTACGAGCAAAAAATGGCGGAAGCGATAAAAAAATTAGTTGAAATGATGGATTTGAAGTCTAAATCAGCGTATGTTTCAATTCCTGGCTTCAGTGGTCTTATCACTATCATAGAATTACCCGAAATGGAAAACGATGAATTGGCAAAAGCGATACAATTCGAAGCTCATAAATATATTCCAAGCTCACTTGATGAAATAGCGATGAGTTGGGAAATTATTGAACATATAAGTGACACTAGCACATTATCCTCGCAAATGCCTGACGTTGGAGGCATTAAGGGCAAGAAAATAAAAGTGCTTCTTGTCGCTGCTCCCAAAAAAGATGTGGAACGTTTTGAGAGGTTATTGGGAGAAACCAATGTTAACGTAGCGGCCATTGAACTGGAAACTTTTTCAATAGTCAGGTCATTGATAAATGATGATGCTGGAAATTTTCTGATAATAGACATAGGTTCTCGGGCAACCAATATTATTTTGGTTGAAAAAGGAGTTGTTGTTGTCAATCGCAATATTGATGCGGGAGGAAATGAAATAACTTCAACTATAAGCGAAAGCATGAATATTTCCAAGCAAAGAGGAGAAGATCTCAAGAAAGGGGAAAAGGATTTCTTAAATAGCAATGAGTCTCGCTTGGTTATTCCGATTCTGGAATTTATTGCTAGCGAGTCCAAGAGAATATTGGATGCATATAAAATAAAGAATAAAAATATCAGAATAGACGGAGTTTTGTTGTCGGGCGGAACATCTAAAATGAAAGGTTTGGAACAATACCTTTCAAATTTTTTAAAGATGGATGTTAAAGTGGCAGATCCTTGGAGAAGAATCATGATTAAGGATAATAATGTCGCAGCACTGATCAAAAGACTGGGTGGATCATTTACAGTGGCTCTTGGTTTAGCTTTAAGGGGAGCTGAAGAATATAAACGTAAATAATTTATTTTTTAATAACATATAAAATCCGGGTTGAATATTCGCTTTTTACGAAATTCAACAGGACAGGCCAAAATGACCACAATAAATTTATATCAAAATCAACCAAAAAAACAAAAAAATCTTTCTGCCAGCAGTGGTTTTATTTTTTCAATCAGCATCCTTGTTATTGTTATTCTGGTGCTAGTGGGTCTTAAATTTTATGTTTCTTTCATGGAGAAACAAAATCAAGCTCTGAAAGAAGAAATAGAAAAAGAACAAACAAATATGGCAAATCTGGGAAGTCTTGAAAAGGTTATTGACGTGCAATCAAGGCTGAAGCAGATAAGAAGCAATTTAAACATAAAAAATAACCAAGTTTCACGCCTGCAGATGACTAAAGTTCTTGATAATGTGGGTGCTGAAATAAATTCTGGTGTTGTCATTTCATCCTATAAATACGAAGACGGTAAGAATAAGATTACTATGGTATTTGATGCTAAAAATTTTAGCGATGCAGCCAGACAGATATTGAATTTTAAAGATTCTAATTATTTTACAAGTGTTGTTCTGACTAGTATTTCTCGCGGGACAGAAAAAATTTCATTTAGCGTTGAGTTAAGTGTTAAATCATAATTTAATAAAATAATTTCTTAAATATTGCATCCCGGCTTTTGTTTTGTATAAGCGAAAAATCCGGGTGACAAAAAAATGCGATTAAAATATCTTTTTTTCCCGATAGTTCTGGTTGTTTCTGTTTCAATTTTCATGGTATATATATGGCCTGAAATTATGAATATAAGCAGTATTAATCAAGAAAAAAAAGAGAATGAAAAATCTTTGCAAGAAATAAAAGATAAAGCCTCTGCCATCGAAGCTGTTGGAAAACAGATTGCGAGCAGCAGTGGTGATGTGACCCTGATCAATAGCTATTTGCCTAATAAAAAAGTTGAAGAAAAAATTATCGGCGGGATGAATTATTTGGCTTCTGATGCAGGAGTTTCTTTAGATAATGTTTCTATGAAAAGTTCGGAAGGTTCGAGCTTACAAAATACTTCTCCAACGAAAAATTCGGCTGGCGGGCAAATTTCTTCTGATAATGCTAATGAAGTGCGGTTTAGTGAGGCTACAGTAACAGTAAGCGGGGGATATGAAAAAATCAGGCTTTTTATCGATCAACTACAGAAAATGTTTTTGTTTAATAATATAAAATCACTGAATATTTACAAAAAAGAAGTAAAGAATGTTAGTTCAGGGAATACTACTGACAAAAAAAATACGGCTGCTAGCACGAATTCTTCCGAACTTTCTGCTGAAATTATTGTCAGCTTTGGTTATCTTCCACCTGTCAAGGCAAGCAACTTCAAGATTTCTAGTTTTGAAGCTAAAATCGACAGTGAAACCATAAGCGTATTGAAGCAGTATGTTTCTCAGAAGACAGAATCGGTGTCTTCCATAGTCAGTAGCAGCAACAAAGGAAGAGTCAATCCTTTCTTGCCATAATTCCAGCTTAGTTAAAAATAATAAAATAAATAGTTAAAAATATTCATTTCCAAACCAAAAGCGGTTTTGTTGTGAAAAATTTTTCATGAGTCAGCAGGACAAAATTATACAAAATATTGGGATTCAGCAGAAAAAAATAGGCTCCATGTCCTATAAGTCTGAAGCCCTTGTTAATATGGCAAAGAGCTTAAACATGCCTTATCTAGAAAGAATTCCAAGAATAGAAGATGATGTGATGAATATAATTTCAAAGGATGTATCTCTCCAGCATAAAATAATAGCATTTGAAAGGGATAAGAAAAAAGTAAAAATAGGCATTGTTGAACCAACCAATATTAATGCGCTGAACATCTTGCGTTTTATCGCAGAAGAAAGAAAGCTCGAAATTGAATTATATCTCATTTCTCAGGAGATGTTTGACGATATGTTTGAACAATATTCAGGCGGAACAGAGGAAGCCATAAAGGAAGTTATGGAAATATTGCAGAATGAAGATGATGTTGAAGACGAACTGGATAATAAAAAAGAAGACAAAGAAGACAAGGATAGCATTCAATTTGCTCCAGTGGCAAAACTTCTCAATGTCATAATAAAACATGCTATTGACGGTAAGGCGAGCGATATCCATATAGAACCTGTAACCAAAGAATATAGGGTAAGGTTCCGGGTTGATGGAGTCCTTTTTTCGTCATTGACAATCCCGAAGGGAGTTGGACGTGCAGTAGTTTCAAGAGTAAAAATACTTTCAAATCTTAAGATTGATGAAAAAAGAAAACCGCAAGATGGTCGCTTCAGTGTTAATGACGAAGGTCATTTGGTTGATTTTCGCGTTTCAACATTGCCTGTTGTCGATGGTGAAAAAGTAGTAATGCGTCTTTTGGACAACAAAAACAAGCTCATAGATTTTGAAGGCATGGGAATTATGGGCAAGGGGAAAGAAATCTTAATTAAAAACATAAAAGAGCCATATGGAATTATTTTACTGACGGGACCGACTGGAAGCGGAAAATCAACAACTCTTTATGCTTGCCTGGGTGTTTTGAACAAGGAAGAAAGGAATATAATTACGCTTGAAGATCCAGTTGAATATTCGATATCTGGTGTAAATCAAAGCCAAATAAATCCAGAAATTGGTTATACATTTGCCAGCGGCCTGAGATCCATATTGCGTCAAGATCCGAACATTATAATGGTAGGGGAAATTCGCGACAGTGAAACTGCTGAATTAAGCATACATGCCGCACTCACTGGCCATTTAGTGCTCTCAACATTGCACACCAACAGTTCTATAGGTGCAATTCCAAGACTTGTCGATATGGGCATAGAACCATTTTTGCTGTCTTCTTCTATAAAAGTTGTTGCAGCACAAAGATTAGTTCGCAGAATTTGCCTTGATTGCAGACAGGAAATAAAGCTAAACAGTAAAATCGCTGAATATATAAACAGCCAAGTTGGAAATCTTCCCAAAGAAGAAATAGAAAAGTATGGAGTAGATTTGTCTAAAGGCGTTCATATCTATAAAGGAAAGGGATGCGAAAATTGTGACAACAGTGGATATAAAGGACGCATAGCTATTTTTGAGGCGATTGAAATAAATGATGACATAAAAGAAATAATTTCAGAAAAGGCTGGAACTGAGCAGGAAGTGCAGAAATATGCCGATGAGCATGGCATGATAAAGATAGAGCAGGATGGAGTGTTGAAAATTTTAAAAGGTTTGACGACCGTAGAAGAAGTGCAGCGAGTCACTGAAGGTAGCAAAAGTGTCGGCGGGGAAGTTGAAGACGATAAATAATATAAATTGAATCAAAAAATACGATTTTGGATAAAAAGCATAAAGAATAACTCTTAACCTTAAAATTTTATGTCTGAAAAAATAAAAAAAGTACTGCTTGTTGAAGACGATCCTTTTATCCGGGATATTTATAGTGTTAAATTTTCACAGGAAGGATTCGAGGTTTCAATAGCAGAAAATGGATTGGAAGCCCTGAAGAAAATCGAGGAATCTGTTCCAGATGTGATTTTGCTGGATATAGTTATGCCTTATATGGATGGTATGGAAACCTTGAAAAATATAAGAGGTAAAAAGGAATGGAAGAAAATTCCCGTGGTAATGCTTACTAACATCTCTGAAAAAGAAAAAATAAGTGAAAGTGAAGATTTTGGAATTAATGATTATCTTATAAAATCACATTTCACTCCCTCAGAAGTCGTACAAAAGGTAAGAAATTTGTTGAAAGGTTAATTTTTGCTATAATAAAGAAAATTAAGACTGAAAAAATATTTTTAAAAATAAAAACAAAAAATGCCATTAATAACACATAGCGACCAAAGAATAAAAAATTTACTAAGATTAGTTGCTCAGCAGAATGCTTCCGATCTCCACTTAGTTGTCGGCAGATATCCCACTCTTCGTTTGGATGGAAAACTGTATCCGATAACTCAGGAAAAAATTTTACAAGCAGAAGATACTCAGGCACTTAGTGATGTTATTCTCAGTGAAGAAAATAAAAAAAAGCTTATTGCAGAAGGGCAGGTTGATTTTTCTTATAATTTTGAGGATAAAGCCCGTTTCAGAACAAATGTTTTTTTCCAGCAGGGAAACATAAGTGTGGCCATGCGTATGATTTCAAGCCGTCTTAAGACGCTGGAAGAACTGAGTATTCCTCCCATACTTTATGACTTCACACATAACACGCAAGGTTTGTTTATAGTGACTGGTCCGGTGGGTCATGGAAAATCAACTACGCTTTCGGCACTTGTTGATTTTATTAATCATAACGAAGATAAAAATATAATAACTATTGAAGATCCGATAGAATATCTTTATGAACAGGATCGGTGCATTATAAATCAGCGGGAAGTGGGAAGAGATACTAAATCATTTTCCTCGGGATTGCGCAGTGTTTTTCGCGAAGATGCAAATGTAGTTCTTATTGGTGAACTTAGAGATTTGGACACTATCAGCACGGCTGTGACTGCGGCTGAAACTGGGCATCTGATTCTTGCCACTTTGCATACAAATGATACATCCCAGACAGTCGACAGGTTGGTAGATGTTTTTCCGTCTCACCAGCAAAATCAAATCAGATCCCAGTTGGCAAGTGTTTTGATCGGGGTTGTCTCCCAAAGATTGCTGCCAAAAATCGGAGGTGGCAGAGTTCCTGCTTTGGAAATAATGATCAACAATAATGCAGTAGCAAATCTAATACGTGAAAATAAGACATATCAGATAAAATCCGTGATTGAAACAAGCCTTAAAGATGGCATGGTGACTTTGGAAAATTCCTTGGCTGATTTGGTTCATCGGGGACTTGTGACCTTTGAAGATGCGTTGCAATATACCGAAAACAAAGAATATTTGAATATGTTAACAAATAAAAAAAATAGATAAAATTTCAAGTCTTAAAATAAATATAAATTTATGAAATTTTTATACCAAGCCAGAAATCTGTCAGGAGAAGTCCAGCAAGGAAAAATAGAAGCCCTGAATAATGAAAAGGCGATAGCGATGCTTCAGGAAAAAGGATTATTGCCTCTCTCTATCGAGAAAGAAAAAGAAACTCCTGAAGTATTCAGGGAAGTTATGCGCATCTGGAACGGAGCCAGTGCCAGGGAAATTTCAGTTTTTTTCCGGCAGCTGGCGACTTTGATTGAAGCTAAGGTTACAATAGTTTCATCGCTTAATGCCGTAAGGGAACAGACAAGCAATGCATACTTGAAGAGGATCATCGGAGAATTGGTGGATAATATAGAGGACGGATCACCGCTTTCAGAAGCTATGCAGAAACACCCGGATGTTTTTGAAACTCTGGCAGTCAGTATGGTCAAAGCAGGAGAACTTTCCGGAAATCTGCAACGCAGCATTTTGTTTCTAGCTGAAAATACGGAAAAAAATTATGAATTAAGTTCAAAAATAAGAAGCGCTATGTTCTATCCTATTTTCGTGCTTTCAGCGGCTCTGATAATCGGTTTTGGAACTTTTGCTTTTGTCTTGCCGAAGCTCACAGATGTTTTCAAAGATTTGAACGTCGATATACCTTGGTACACCAGCATGCTTATGGATGCCAGCGCTTTCATTAATAGATACTGGTGGGTTACGATGTCGATTATAATATTCATAATATTATCAACGATTTATTATCTCAGGACTGAAGATGGCAAAAGAGAATGGGATTCATTCAAAATGAAACTTCCTGTCATTGGTCCGCTTTTCCAATATATTTACATAGCCAGATTTGCCGAAAATCTTTCGGTACTTATGATCGGAGGCATTCCGCTTGTCAGGGGCCTTGCAATTGTAAGCGAAGTTGTAAATAGCACTGTTTTTGAAAGCGTTATACTCAGAGCTGCGGATGAAGTAAAAACGGGCGGATCCATGAGTGAAGTATTTTCACGCAGTTCTTCATGTTTTCCTCCTATTGTAGCTCAAATGATAAAGATTGGCGAAGACTCGGGAAAAATAGCCGAAGTGCTGAAAAATGTTTCCTTTTTCTACTCCAAGGAAGTGGATCGCATCACGCGCAATCTTTCTTCAATGCTTGAACCTATTCTCATTTCTATTCTTGGAGTCGGGGTTGGATTTTTGGTTTTTGCCATACTGGTGCCGATATACAACATAGCGGGATCCATATAAAAGATTGCATGGGTATAATTAGGTTTAAATTTAACAAATAATGTGTTATTATAAACTTATGATAAATCAAAAAAATAAATTTTCATCCGCGAAAGGTTTCACCCTGATTGAACTTCTGGTCGTTATGGCGATTATCGGAATACTGGCTAGTGTTGTTATGGTCAGCACCAAAGGTGCAGTGGAAAAATCGAAAAAAGCATCGGCATTGACAAGTGCTGCCAGTGTCCTGCCGGAACTCGTCATATGTGCTGATGATGGTGGCACCGCTTCTACTCCAGCAGAAGGAAGTACTATATGTCAAGGTGCAACTGGGCATAGCGTAGCATGGCCTGCCATAAATGCAAAAACAGGCTGGAATTACAATGGTTCATCAGGTGCAGTTGTGGGTGGAACTTATAGCTTTTTTTTGGAAAAGGATGGTAACACGATAACTTGCAGTATGGCTACGAATGATTGCGTGTAGTAATTAAAATAAAAATTGGAAAAATTGGATATAACAAATAACGTTTTGTTTAGAATCAAAAATTAGTTGCAAAGTGGTTGTCCCGTAAAAATTCCGAGCAAGTCTGTTTTTAAAAAAGATAGCGCTCGGAAACACCTGTGGCTTTTACTGCAGGTGATGCAAAATTTCTGCAGAGAATTTTACGGGACGCTCAATTTTGTGGCAAAATCAGAGATTTTAACAAAATTGGCGGAAGGAGGTGTGAAATTATGAAAAAAATGAAAAAAGGTTTCACGTTGATCGAATTGTTGATCGTTATTGCGATCATCGGTATTTTGGCCGGAGTTATTTTGGTAAGCACTTCAAGCGCTCGTCAAAAAGCTCAAACAGCTGCTGCTAAACAGACGCTTAAAAGTACTATGCCATATTTAACAGAATGTAATTTGAATAACTATACTATAAGTGCTTATAACACAGCAAACCCAATTTGTACCGATGGACCAAACTGGCCAGAAGTAGGTACTTATTGTACTGGCACAGCATACAACGCGGGTGTATTATCAACAACTTGCAATGGAACTACTATTACATGTACTGTTGATACAGGGTCATGCACATAGTTGAATACTGAACTATTTTTGCTTGCCAATAGTACATTGGCAAGCTGTAAATTGTTTAATATTTTTTAAGAAATAAAAAAATAAAAATATATGAAAAAATTTTTTTCAAGAAAAAAAGGTTTTACCCTCCTGGAACTCTTGATAGTTATGGCTGTTATAGTTATTTTAGTTGCTGCTATAATAGCTGCTACTAATAGTTCTAGAGAAAAAAGTCATAAAGCTTCAGCTCTTCAGACAATGAGAAGCATATTGCCTTATGCAACTGACTGCTACATGAGAAGCCAGGCAATTCCTATAAATCCATCAGCAGGCAGTCCGGTTTGTAGTGGTGCTAATGCTAATTTTCCAGCTTTTGATACAAAAATAGGTTGGGGTTATACTTCTGGAACAAGCTCCACGTACAAAGCATGGGATATTACAGATAATACAAAAACTATTACCTGCAATCCGGAGATTAGTAAATGTTTTTGAGTCAATAAAACTTAACCTTTTAGTAATAAAAATTACTTTTTGTTGCTTTGATTAAATTTATCAAATCTAAATTCGTCTGATAATTTTTATGGTCATTATTTTTTTTATATTCGGTCTCATTATTGGCAGTTTTCTGAATGCTGTCGTCTATCGCCTGAATGCGGTGGAGTCTCTTTTGGAGCGTTCGCATTGTCCAAAATGCAAAAAGAAAATCAGGTGGTTTGATAACATTCCTCTTCTGAGTTTTCTTCTTTTGTCGGCCAAGTGCCGCGACTGCGGTGAAAAAATTTCCTGGCAATATCCGATTCTGGAACTAGCAACCGGGGTCATTTTCGCCCTTGTCGGCAATTATTTTTTCTACTCCTACAATTCTTCAAGCTGGCTCCTTTCCGGCTATTATTTGGTTATTTTTTCCCTGCTGGTTATCATTTTTGTTTATGATCTGAAATATATGGAAATACCCCTACTGATTCTCTGGATAGGCCTTATCATATCAGCATTGTATTTCTTGTCTGTTGATTGGAAGAGTTTTTATATTGCTGGATCAATACTCGATCTCAAAACCATTTCTGGTATAGTTGGAGGGTTAATAGCATTTTTATTTTTTTTCGGTCTCGCTTCTTATTCCAAAGAAACATGGATGGGCTATGGCGATGCATATGTTGGTCTTTTGGCCGGATTTATTGTTGGTTGGCCGAACATTATTTGGGCATTGATGTTTTCCTTTACGATCGGCGCGCTTACAAGCATAGCTCTTATAATTCTGGGCAGGAAAACAATAAAAAGCCAGGTGCCTTTTGCACCATTCTTGATTTCAGGAATCTTTTTGGTTATTTTTCTCCCTCAAATTTTTCCGTCTCTTAAAGAATTTTTTGTATATTTTTAATGAAATATGTTTAAAGAAGACTGTCATTCATCACCCCAATCCAAACTTCCCTCAGGGAATTTCAAAAAAAACTCCCTT
>DAOOTD010000004.1 GCA_035390125.1 Candidatus Moraniibacteriota bacterium | reverse complement strand
TAGCAATGTAGACATTGCCTTGGTTGGTTCCGTTACCGATAGTCAGCATCTGGGACGGTGCAGAAGTACCGATGCCGACATTGCCTGAGTTTAAAATTGTCATAGCCTGAGTAGCACCAGAGTCGCCTACGCCAAAAACCAGATTAGCTGAAGTTAGTGTATTGCCACTTGTAGCCGAATTTCCACGAATGGTCAGATATTCATCAGCAGCAGTTCCGCCATATAATGTTTGCCCGCCAGTCCTTCCGGCCAAGAGAGCATACTGAGTATGGTCATCGCCCAAGGTCAAGCCAGTTAAATTATTATGGGCAGTAGCCACATAGGTGCCGGCTGGCAAATTGGAAACGCTTCTCATATCCTGAGTTTCAACATATGTTTCGCTGGTTCCATTTCTTCTCAAGATTACGCGGTAAAGGAGTTTCATCTCTTTGAATGGCAGATTGGAAAGCACCAGACTTTCATATTTATTATTATTTCTGGCATTGGTTATGTTGGTGTCATTGCTTTGACCCATCAAAGAATAGACGGGCGTTGAAGGATCATTAGTAGCAAAAATCCAATAAGCTACATAACGTCCATCAGTAACATCCGCTATGCCGGTTCCTGTATCATATTGGATGACATCACTCACTTCATGGAAATATTTGGACTGCGAAGAAGTGAAGGTGAAAGCACCGGCTCCGCTATGATAGAGCACTCTTGTATTTGTTGAAGTTGGAATAGAAATTTTAATATCTTCATCATAAACATCCCCAGCACCAACAGAGAAGGAGGAATTGCCAAATGTCCCAGTCAATCCAGAACTGTATCTGGTCCCCACGGTATTATGCAAATATTCATGAGTCATTCCGTCCATAGTCAGCCCATGTCTTTCATCCCCGATTATTCCATTGGTACCGTTCCAATAAACTGTAGCAATTTGCACTGTTCCGTCAGTTATGTTCCAAGGGGATGAACTGTAACTCAAATTTAGATTATCTTTATCATAATAAATGAAATAGAGTCCGGCAGCACTGTCGATTTGGACGCTTTCTGTATCTTTAGTATATTGTTCTCCAGCACTATATATATTGAAGTCTGTTCCGGTAATCGTAAAGTTGCGATTGGTGTCATTGAAAGAAATAGCTGTGTCGGTCCTGTTTGGGAATCCTGTCATTTCTTTGGTTTCATTTTGCTGATTATACAAACGGGCATCCAATTCTTGAATGCTAGTCCTAACATCTTCACTGGAAATAATATTGCCAGTCATGCCAGTCAGCAATAAACCTCCGTCAAAAATAGAATTAGAAACGGCTGAAGTAGCGTGGAAATTTGAAGCTGACACCGTACCACTGGCGTTAACTTTGAACATTTGTGATCCGTTTATACCCACACCTAATAAAGTATTTTGAGAGTTACTGCTTATATTTTCAAAAGCATAAGTTATGCCATCTTCTGCTGCGCCAATTAATAAATCTTGATCCCCATCACCATCTAAATCAGCAAAGGCTGGCAAAGAATAGTCATCAGCAACTTGTGGCGCGTTCCATTCTGATCTCGCTACCCAAGTCGGCGAAAATTCGTCTCCTACATTTTCATAAGCTGTAATTATGTCATTAAGTGTGCCTGATACTGCATCCTGGTCTCCATCACTATCTAAATCAGCAAAAGCTAGAGAACCATATGGAGCTTCCCATTCTGAGCTGAGAGTCCAGACTGGTGAAGACACGGTGCCGGTATTTTCATATTCAAGTACATCACCATTAACTGGAGGATGTCCTCCGTCCCCCAAGGTTATTACTAAATCAATTCTTCCATCATTATTCAAATCAACAAGAGACGGGACAGCAAAAGGCACGCTGCCAATTCCGAGCCTATCCCAACCGGAATGAGCTGTCCAAACTGGCGATGATGCTGTACCTGTATTTTCATAGCCATAAACATAACCTTTAGTCAGATCGCCTGGATTTACTGAACCAATCATTAAATCGTAGTCGCCATCATTATCTAAATCTGCAAATTCCGGCGAAGCATAAAGGCCAACGCTTGGAGTATTCCAACTTGGTTTAGCAGTCCAAACAGGCGAAGATGATGTTCCGGTGTTTTCGTAGCCAAGAGCTATCCCGTTAGTTTGTGCTCCGACTAATGCATCCAGATCGCCATCATTATCCAAATCGGCAAAAGCTGGTCTAGCAAATCCATTTCCGACAGTCGGCAAATTCCAACTTGCTTCAGCGGACCAACTATTTAAAACAGTCGCGCCTGCTGAGGCCGGATTAATGTATAGAGAACCCTGACCAATTCCTGTTCCTGTGGGAGCTCCGGAAAAAGTACCCAGTCCTGCAACTTCCAGCATGGAAGATGGATCTGTTGTGCCGATACCGACATTCCCGCCCATGAGTGTTGCTAAAGGAGTAGGTATTGGTAAATATTTGACGATCACAACGCCAGAACCGCCATCTCCTCCAACAGCTCCATTACCGCCACCACCTCCGCCTCCGCCTAATCCATCAGTTCCATCATTACCAGCAATTAAGTGATAATTACCACCGTCTGCACCACCGCCAGATCCTCCGTAACCAGTAAAAGTGCCAATATAAGTTCCGCCTCCTCCTCCGCCAGCATAAGTAACAGAAGAACCAGATATAGTAGATGCCAAGCCGTCACCACCAGGACCACCATGGGCAGCTGTGCCTCCAACTTCGCTTGCACCTCCGCCACCGCCGCCAGAATAACTTTCTCCCTCACCATAACCAGCACCTCCATCATATCCTTGTTTGGGTGTAAGATAATCAGAATCTCCACCAGATCCTGGGCTAGTAGTAGAACCGCCACCTCCTCCGCCTGAACCACCATCAGAACCAGGGGTACCAGCAACATCAATACCTAAGTATCCTCCACCTCCGCCACCAGTCGCAGATATCGATGCAAAAGTAGAAGTTCCCCCATTTTCGCCTGTTTCATAAACCGCACCACCCGCACCACCAAGACCAACAACTACAGGATGCTCACCATTATTTAGAGTATCTGTTCCTGTTCTAAAACCGCCGCCTCCTCCGCCGCCGCCTCTGCCGCCGCCTCCGCCGCCTCCGCCGCCAATAACCAAAAATTCAGCATCTATTGGCGTAGAACACTCAAGAGTATCACTAGTAGTAAATGTTCTAATTATATAAGCACCGTCAGTAGTAGCTGTTCCGCCAGTGCAAGTATCTCTGCTTGAATTTCTATAGACAGAAAATGTAGCATCAGGATTATCTGTGCCGATACCGACATTACCAGTATTGTAATAAATATCACTGTCGGAAGTTACCCATTGACTTTCCGTAAATAAGCTTCCGTTTTGGTATAAATTTCCCGTTAAATTAATATCTCCAGCAACATCCAGAGTATAACCCGGTGTAGTTGTACCGATACCAAGACTTCCATTATTAAAAACTAAATCAGTATCGCTTACATACGTGTCATAACTAATGGTTATCTGACCATTACCTTCCTGATAACCCGAGATATAAGCTGCATTACTGCCACTTGTCCAGCTTGATCCAGCTCCTCCGCCACCGCCTCCAGTTGAATTCCCGCCACTACCACCATATCCGCCATAATATCCACCGCCTCCACCACCCCCACTGCCACCGCAACTTCCATTACTACTGCCTGCACCGCCAATACCTAAAGCATAACCAGCGCTTTGCGTACCACCAACACCACCAGCTGCACCACCTCCAGATGCCGTACCATCGGCACCATTTTGCGCGGCATCTCCACCGTTACCTCCGACACCACTACCACAGTATCCAGTACTACTGCCTCCAGCACCTCCACCACCACCGGCAACAATTACTCTGTCACTAAGACTGGTTCCATCTTGTCTAACATCAGAAGCACCACCTCCGCCACCGGCAGTTTCAGCACATCCCCAACCAGAACTTGCACCACCGCCGTTATATCCACCATAGGTGTTGTTACAATCTATCGCCGCATAATCTCCTCCAACACCACCAACATAGAGATGCAATGTTTCGCCTGGTGTAACTGAAATTGTAGATTGCACTCTAGCTCCCTTGCCTAAAGAACCGCTACCATCGCCACCAACATTAGAGCCAATAGCTCCCTCTCCACCACTAGCGCCTTTGGCATCAATAATAACTGATGTAACACCTTCCGGCACAACCCAAGTTTGTTCAGAACCGGTGTAGTCAAATGTTGCTTCTCCCATTATATGTTCACCTTCAGGATCATAAACCTGTGATACAGCGTGAAGAGCTCCAAGAGGATTATCGGTGCCAATTCCAACACGTCCACCGCTGGTAACTATTAAACCTGTTTCGCCTTGATAATATTCTCTCACTGGCAAAATAAAATTAGAAGTCCAACGGGCAATACCTTTGGAAATCCTGAATTCATCCAGATAGCCGTTTAGAAAATCTTGATAGGATGGATTTCCATAATCATTAATGCCCATCCACCATGTTCCGGAAGTGTTTGTATAATTAGAAGTATCTGTTCCGGAACCAACATTTTCCCCATCAACATACAATGTTACAGTTCCCTCATGTCTGACGATAGCACAATGATGCCAAGAATTATCAGCAATTAAAACGGAAGATAATATTTCAGAAGTTCCCACATATCTCAACACTCCTACCAGTTCCCCCGACGTGCCTGTTGTTATATGCATTGTTCCAACAGCAGAACGTCCACCTAAAATAAACATATTCCCTTGCGAAGGAGCGTTAATCCAAAAATCCATAGTGAAATCACCGGTTCCAAAAGCGAAATCGGAAGAATTAGGAAAACTAAGATAATCTCCATTACCGTCAAAATAAGCACTCTTGCCACCGAATTTTGATTCGGTATTTGATTGAGTTACGTTTCCATAAGCTGTAATTGTGTTTTCAGATGAAGAATCATCGGCAAAAGCATTGCCATCTCCATCAGCGTGCAACAATAGTTTGACATAGGAATCATTACCATAACCGCCATATTTAACATCAAGCAAACCAGCCGGAAGATCTGTTCCGATTCCAACCCCTCCAGAATTGTAATAGATGCCATCTAAAACATCAGAGTTTAACCATTGACTGGTGTTGTCTACCAATACACCATTTTTATATAAATCACCAGTCAAATTAATATCCCCACCAACATCCAGCATATAACTCGGAGTGGAAGTGCCAATTCCGACATTGGTTCCATCAAACACGAAATTGGCGTTATCAGTCAGTCTGCCGTTGGTTGTCGCAAATGGAATTCGGCCAGAAGTCAGATTGATTCCGTCGTTCAGGACAATGCCTTTTCTGCTGCCAGCAGTTTCCCCAGCAGTTTGCAATTCAATACGACGAACCTTCATGCTATAGTAGGACCCCCAGTTGTCTGCAAATTTAAAAGCATAATAGCGGTAAGCATTATTATTGTCTACAGTAAAATATTTTGGATCAGGACGATTTTCTGCAACATGCTGATCAAATTCATCTACAGAAGTTGTCAGTTGTGTCCAACCTTCAGTAACCATCTCCTCATCAGAAATCCAAATTAAATCATTGAATGCATCCGCATCATTCGATCCCCAAAAAGTAAAGTGCCTTGCTCCGTAGTCAGTCTGACCTCCATTGTCGTGACCATTTTCATAATACACGCGATCGATAACCTGAGCCGATCCCAAATCAATATGAAATCTTTGGTTTGTAATTCCCGGATTTGCGCTTTCCCAGGAATTTCCATAACCATTCCCAATAAGAGATCTGCTTGGATCAGTTGCAAGCCAAGGATCCAGATCATAAGTACCACTCCAGCCAGTCGAGGTAGCTTTGACATAGGTATCAGAAAATTCCGGAGGATATTGCGAGTCATATCCGGATGATATTGAAAGATAATAATCATCACCCAAAAATTCCATGGCTCCTGCTTCAGGATCAGTTAATAATGTCCCCGAAGTAAATTTAAGCGGAGCTGTACCTACTGTCGAAGTACCCGCGCCCAAATGCAAGCGCGCAGTTGGATCAGTCGTTCCAATTCCAACATTGCCACTGACAATCAAGTTGTTTGTTACCTCAGCGCCACCACCAATAATCAAATCGTTTGTTATTTCGGTAATTCCATCACTGCTAATCCTTAACAATTGTGAACCGTCCAAAGCTACGCCAAATAAAGTAGTTGGAATAGGAGCTTTGATCTGCTTATAACCAAGTATCATTCCATTCACATAATCATTCATCATCAAGTCTTTATCTCCGTCATCATCCAAATCGGCAAAGGCTCCGACATTAACTGCACTGGTAATATTTAGGATGCTCCAGTCGGAATTAAGCGTCCAAACCGGTTCAGAAGCCGAGCCGGTATTTTCATAAGCATAGAGACTATAAGGTGAATTTATCCAATTGCCTATAAATAAATCCTGATCTCCATCATCATCAAAATCAGTCAAAGTTGGATAAAGTGCATAGCCGGGAGAACCAGGCATTAAAATATTCCAAGCTGAGTGGTATGCCCAACTTGGCGAAGAAACTGTGCCGGTATTTTCAAAACCAGCTATATAATAAATATCGCTAACATTTATATAGCCTATCATTAAGTCATAATCTCCATCGCCATCTAAGTCTCCCAGAGATGGAGTGTTTGTGCTTCCGCCCTCACCAACAACATCCATGTCCGGAGTATCCCAACCTGAATTAAGCGTCCAGGCCGGAGAGGAAGACGTGCCGGTATTTTCAACTCCATAAGCTATGCCGTTCCCGGTTCCGACCAATAAATCAAAATCGCCGTCATTATCCAGATCAGCAATAGTTGGATAAGCATAGCTATAGAATGTATCTGGTATATCCCAACCAGCATGCCGTGTCCAAATTGGTTCAGAGGCTGTGCCGGTATTTTCATAAACATAGACACCAGCATTTTCTGTACCTAGTAATAAATCATAGTCACCATCATTATCTAAATCGGATAATTTTGGAAGAAGAACAACATTGCTGCCAAAATCTTCCGAATTCCAATCTGTTTCTGCTTCCCATCCTTGAAAAACCGAAGCGCCCTCTCCTGATGCGGTTGGATTTATATATACCGAACCTTGACCGATTCCACTGCCAGTTGGGGTTCCGGAGAAAGTTGCTACACCGCTGACTCCCAAAGTACCAGCCACATCCAACAAAGAACTTGGAGTAGTGGTTCCGATGCCGACATTGCCAGAAGCAGAAATTCTCATTCTTTCCAAGCTATCAACCGAGAAAATCATGTTTTGGTTTGCAGTGTCTGGAAAATAAATATTGTCCAGATAGAAAGTATTGGCTGAATCGGCATTGACTATGGTTATGATGATTTGATCAATTGTATCCTTATTGGCATTGGCTACTCCTGAAATATCCCAAGTGATAGTTTGGAAAACATCGGCTGAAGTCAGGTTGGGAGTGATTTCAGTGGTTGTGCCTCCACTGTCATGAAGGCCTATTTTAATATTTGATCCGGTGCGATTGGATCTTAGATCGAAATAGACAGTATTAATATCTGAGAGGTTAAGAGGCGTGGTCAAAGTTTTGGTCAGAGTTTTGTTCAAACTGTCTGTAATAGTAGCCTCGCCTCTCAAAGAATATTCTCCTTGAGTTTTGATAGTTGATTCCGCATAAGCAACCAGATTGGTATCGTAACCTCCGTATTCAATGTGCAACTTAGGAGCTGTGGAAGCGCCTGCTTCATAAGCATTGGCTGCATATACATAATTTCCGGAAGTTGACAGATTATCATGGTCATCGAAAAAGATGCCCAGATTGGTCACTGCTCCCAAATCGACAATTTCCTGAATCACGCTGGAAATATCTGGAGAATTATTCCAACCACTTACTGTCCAAGTCGCATCATCCCAGTTGACTTGAGTTGTCGTAATATTATTATTGTTGGCTCCGCCTACTATTGTTCCTCGTCTAGCCTGATAATCTGCCAAATCAGAAAAGGTGCTTGCTGAAGTGCTTAATTCTCCGGTTATTTTGGATTTTGTGCCACTGCCTCCGATCTGAGGCAAGCCCCAAGGATTAATTGCATAGAAACTTAGATAGGCATTTGTTACAGAAGCTCCTTCTGGAATATTAACTCCTGCAAAACGCAAACCAGAACCTATTCTATCGACTGAAGCCATCGCTTCCAGTGTTCCGGCTCCTGCTATTCCCACATCGGTACCAAATTCCCAGACACCTTCACCATAATACCCCAAACTATCATCTGTGCCCGCACTTACTTGCGCGTCAATTGTCCCAGTAGGTCCGGAGCTTTCACTTTCATAATCTGTCGGATTTTCTACATTGTCTACAAATACATTTCCATAAACATCCAGCGCAATACTGTTCGCGCTATTGGAAATTCCAGATGAATCAACCAGCAAAGGATTTTCTCCATCAAAAGTCAAACTGTTGAGAGTTCCATCGCCGGAAGAATCGATATAATTTTCCGTACCGCCAAAATAGGTGTTGCCGGAAACTGTCAAGTTGCCCGATGAATCTGTCGCCACAACATGCGCGTCATTTCCGCTGGTGTCAGCATGAAGTCCATCTAATAAATCAGAATTAAAAGCATAGCCGGATGCGCCGATCATTTTTCTTGGAATCATTTCGTCATCCGTTCCGACTGTCACACCAAGATAATAACTACTATTGAAATCAAGTTCGATCGGATTGTCACCAGCCGCCACATCGCCGAGCATGATGGAAAAAAGTCCGCGCGTAACTTCCACTGATCTGGCTGTCGGAGTTCCGATTGTTCCTCTGGCTGTCCAGACAATGTTGCCTCCGGTCGGCGCGTCATAGAAATTGAGAATCATATCGTAGTTCCCATCCGGAACCAATGCATCCAGACTGTCTGTCAGTTTTCCCTGATAATTTATCTGCTTGGTAATGGCCGCTTCAGTGCTCCCTTGGAAAGAAATGAAAAAAATAAAAAGCGCCGCCATTAAAAACATTGCGCTTTTCCTGAAATTAAATTTTATTTTTATTTTTCTCATTACTTACTCTGGGTTTATTTATATAAAACCTCCCCCCAATACTAAATAACTCAAACTAACATCTTTTTAAGATCCCGCTTGCTTGATAAATATATACACCCTCCTAATTGAATTATTTTGCTTTTGCAGTGCCAAAAATCAATATATTTATCTATCCGAATTTTAACACAAAAGATACAAATCCCCAAGCCCTGGCAGGGAGTTATCCACAGGTTCAAAAAAACAGGCATTTTTACTGCCTGTTTTTGGATAAATTTTGCAACTTTAGACGTGTCTTATTGGCCTTTTATTCCCCTTTTTCTTCCTTTTGACTTCAAAATTATGTTTGAATATTTTTCTGATGAGCCACAAGAGAAAAAGCGTTCCCAAAATGATGACCGTCGTCTTCCAGGGAATCACCCAGAAATTAGCATCTTTGGAGAGAATAATTTTTCCGTCTTCCGAAACCAGATTGATCTTGGCAGTGTAATATCCATATCCCCACCACGGCGCAAATTTCCATTTCTCTTCATATCTCCTGATCGTTTTCGGATATTGGAATTGGTCTTTTAAGACTATCGGATCTTTTTTAAAAATTCCCAAGTTGTATATGTCGATTTGTCCAGACATTTTGAAATGCATGTTGCCGGAACTATAGACATCCGCAATCAGTCCGGCTGGATTGTCCCAAAATATTTTCTGGGTAGCCCTGAAATCTTTGAGCTCCGCATCTTGTCTTATTGGTTCTTTGCCCTGCACTGCAAAAGAAAGTAAAGCTCCAACTCTGCTTTTCACCACGACTGCATTCTCTTCAGATCCTGGTTCTTCATGTTCCACAAAAATTACACCGAAGTACCCTCCAGTCGGAAGTCCTTCCGGCACATCGATTTTAAAATGGATTTCTTTGGCTTCATCGGGAGCCATTTGGAAATTCTCTTCGTCAAATTTTATCCATTTGATAATATCATAAGCCAGCTTCGGATGGGCGTTGTCCGGCACAAAAAATTTCGCGTCTGAAGTGTAGTCTTCCACATAAAAATCTTCCACATACACTTTGACTTTATATTCATCCTTTGCAAAATTTTTGAGCTTGAGCGTTCCTTCAGTTTCGGCGCCCGGCCCGAGCTTATAGTCAAAGCGGGTCGGTGAAACTTGGATGCTTTTAGCATTTTCATAGGCCTCGGCAGAAAAACAAAAAAAGAAACTGGCGATGATGATGAACAGATATTTCAGCATTTTGAAATTGGATATTTTTTTCATGTTTGTTTTTTATGTTAAATTTTTTATTGATTATTTTTTCACAGTCGAATTTATTTTAACATTAAAAAAATTTTTTGTCATCATAGCCCAGCCTCATCCGATAAAATTTCGAATAAAAAAACAAGCCGGAATAATTCCGGCTTGTTCGATTAGTGTCTCTCTATAAATTACGGCTTTGTTGTAGCTGTGTATGTTACCTGGCCAGCATAAGCACCAGACTCCTGAGTTGATGGAACATCAAGTTTGTAGCAGATGTCAGTCGTAGTTGCAGTAGCTGAATATGAGTCATGATCCATAATGATAGCAGAAGTTCCGGGAAAACCGGCATAATTATTAGCAGCACCGGTAGTACACGTGCTGGCTGAACCCCACTTAGCATCCTTGGTTGCTGTTGAAGCATAAACACTAAAACCTAGTCCTGTTCCAGTCCATGCTGTAGGAGTACCAATTGTGCCTGCATAGGCAGCAATAGTGTTAGACTCATTGTCTGTCAAAGGAGTATCCTGTCTTACTAAAAGATCATAACCAAGGTCAGCATTGGTTGTAACTGTACAAGAACTACTTCCTACTACTGGAGTACCAGGAACTACTGTTCCTAAGTCTACAGAAGTAACGCTGCAGGCTAGATCTATGTTTTCACCAACATATGCAGTCAAATCAACTTCGCAAGTGTCGCTTACAGCAGCGCTAGCTGGTGCAACAACAATCACAAAAGCAAATGCTGCGATTGTTAAAAATAGAAATTTCTTCATATTTTTTGTTTTTATTTTTTTATTAAATTATTAGTTAAAACTTTCTTGGCAAGACAATATTTTGAGTTCTAATATCGACCCCTTAAGAACTTTCAAACATTTTGTTGTCAAGAATGGTTGCAATCTAAAATTTCCCATTCTTTTTCCTGTTCCGCTCTGTAAAAATGCGGATACAAGCCAAAAAAATAAAATCTCTTAGATTGTCTAATACTGTCAATATTCTTCTTTAACCTAATTATAGCATATTATAGACAACTCTGCAAGACTTCTGTGGATAATTTTGTCAAAAATTACTTTTTTTACAATCTGGTGGTAGCAGTATAGGTGACGGTGTTGGTATAATCTCCAGATTTTTGTGTTGAAGCTACATTCAAATTATATCCTATGACTGTGTCATCTGCCGCAGTTTTGTATCCTGTTTTTTCATGGATGACTGTGTCGGCCAAAGGAAAACCAGCATAGGCAAAGTTCGGACTTGATCCCCATTTTGATTCCACATTGGTTCCCGATGTTATGGTAAATCCGAATCCGGTTCCGCTCCACGCAATCGGTGAAGCAATCGTACCTGAATAATCAGGAATGGTTGTGACAGCGTCAGTGTGAAGCAGTGCATGATTCTCACTGGCCAGAAGATCATATCCTCCATATGAATTCGTGGTGACAGAAAGCGTCGATTGCCCCTGCACCGGAGTGCCGGGAGTGACATTGCCCAGATCCACTGTGTTGGAATCGGCCAGAATTGATATGGTAGGCGGTTCATCCAGCATATATTCGAAACCGAGTTTGGCTTTGTAGTTGTCACTGCTTCCGATGCTGACGATCGGTTCGCCGGCCGTGTCGAATAATTTGTAGCTGTCGGAAATTCCCAATCCCCCGCCGGCACCGATGACATCCGCGTTTATTTTATAATTATCACTGCTCATGCCCAAAGCTTCCGCCTTCTGAATTTGAAAAAGGAAGAGAGACAGGAACAATAAAAGAAAAATTATTTTTTTATCTGGCATTTTTTAAAGACAAAATATTCGGATTTTAAAATTATCCCAGTTGCGCTTTATATTATATCACATTTTCCGTTTGCTCCAAACAAGAAAAACAAAAAAGCCATCCAGAGCGGATAGCTTTTTAAATTTAAAATCAGAAACATTATCCAATTATCGGCAGTCCGCCCAAATCTTCTTTCTCTATCTTTTTGTAAAAAGGATTTTTTTTGAGAACCGGCTTTCCTCCATGCTCAATCACATAGTAAGCAAAGCCTCTGGCTTTTTTCACCAATTCATAATCGGCATGTCCGGGAAAACTGGCAGGATCCCTGTCTTCAAAATCAACCGGGCTGTCGTCAGCCGTCACAAAATATGTCTTTCCTGTGTTGACTACCAAATGGCCTTCTTCCGGAGACATGAACACTTTATCGCCGGCCTTCACCGGGATTGCTTTGAACTCCTCAACTTCGTCGGCAATCATCTGACCATTCGAATCTTTTTTCAATTTTTGCACCAGAGCCACGCCCTCGCCGAAAATAATCCAATAAGTTTCGCTCAAATTTCCCACGTGATAATGACCGTATGTCTTGATGTATTCTCCAGAAATTGTTCCCGGCTCCCAAACGGTTATGTTTCTCTGGTCGCTTCCCCCGCGGATCATATAGTAGTGGACGGCTGGGCCTTTGCCGGCCGGATCCATCAGGACATCCTGCATTTTTTCATGCGTCCGCGCAGCATAGTGTTTGGGAACATTTTTAAAATCAATATCCATATTTTTATTTTTTTATTGTTTAAATTATTTCAGGACTCTTTTGGTTTTGACATACCATTTGCTCACGTCCGTGAATCTTTGCTGGGAGTTGTTGATGTTTTTGACTTCCATGCCTTTCAGCTTCGTGTTGGTAGGATAGATATAATAGCGGGCATAGAGGAATGTGGCGGGAACTTCTTTGGAAAATATCTCCTGCAATTTTTCATAAGATTCCTTGCGTTTTGATTCGTCGAATTCCTGCCTGATGCTTTCCAAAAGTCCGTCTGCATCCTTGTCGTCAAGGCTGGACAAATTCAGCCCGGGATCATTTTTAAAGCTTGAGTGCCAGAATGAATATAAATCGGGGTTGAAACTTATTCCCTGTCCGAAAAGAAGACTGTCATATTCCCTGCTGCGGATATAGTTCTGCTGCAAGTCTGAAACTGACATGACTTTCACATTGACTCTGGCTCCCAGTTTTTCCCATTGCACCTTGAGCATGTCGGCTGTCTGAACAAATTCCGGCCAGTCGGTTGTGACCAGTTCGAATTCCAGTTTCGTTCCGTTTTTCTTGCGGACATTTTCATCCTTGTCCAAAGACCATCCATTATCATCCAGAATTTTCTGGGCCTTGTCTGTGTCTGTTTTTATATCATCATCGTCATAGCCTTCCATCTGCGGAAGAAAAGGAGAGTTGAGAGCTACTCCTTCTCCGAAAAGAATTTCTTTGATGATCTGTTCCCTGTCCACTCCCAGATTCAGAGCCTTGCGCACATTGTCATCCGCCAGCACCACGCTTTTTGTCTGGTTGAAAAAAACTGCAAAATATCTGGGAATTGCCAGCCGATTGATTTTGGTGCTTTTGCTGTTTTTGATGTCTTTGATGTTCTGCGGAGGAATGCTGGCCATGCTCATCACTTCTTTTTTGTTGTACCCATCCATCAATGCAGAATCATCCGGATAAAAATTGAAATTTATTCTTGAGATATAAGGAGCTCCGTCGTAAAAATTTTTGAAGGCCACAAGCTTGAAAGTCAGAATGGTTCCATCAGCATCTTTCTGCATATCGGAAAACATATAAGGCCCGGAACCTATCGGATGCAAATTGTATTCAGCCAAAGAAAATTTCTCCGGAGCTATGTCCTGCCAGATATGTTTCGGCAAAATTCCGAAGGTGAGATTTTCCAAAAATCCGCTGTATTGGTTTTTCAATATGAAGACAATGGTGTAGTCATCATCCACTCTGGCTTCCACTCCTTGCAAGCTCTGGCGCAACGGACTTTTGTATGCGGGATCTTGCAGTATATTGAAGGTGAAAAAAACATCCTGGGCATTGAGCGGCTCCCCGTCATGCCAGGTCACATTTTTTTTCAGATTAATTTTATATTCCTTTTTGTCATCCGAAATAGAATAGTCTTCGGCCAAGTCCTTGGCGATTTTGCTGTCATTGTCATATTTGAAAAGTCCGGAAAAAATGAGCTGGGCTAAAGTGCTGTCTGCTTCGCTGGTCTGCGATATGGCAGGGTTTACATATAATGGCTGGCCGACGATGCCTTCATTATATTCTCCTCCGGATTTGGGAATTTCTTTTGTTAAGTTTTTATAAAAAGCACCGATCCAGAAAATGAGCGACACTGCAATGGCTATCAGCAGCAATGTCACAATAATTTTTTCTTTAAAGTCAAGCTTCTTGCTGATTGCCCACAGATTTTCCGGTCTTAAATATTTTATTTTTTCCTTAAGATTGATACTAATATGGATGTGTTAGAAAAGTTAATTTATATAAATAAGACTTACGAATAAGTCTTTTGAAAAATAAGGGATTCCAATTAATTGTTGCTTATCCAGATTATGGCCAAAGCCAGGATTATGAATATAACTCCCAGAGATGAAGATGCATAGAAAAGAAACTTTTCCATTCCCCGCTTGGTATAATATCCTCCAAAATCTCCTCCAAATGCAGTGCTGAGTCCGCTGCCCCTGTTCTGGAGCAAAATAGAAATTGAAAGCAGAATAGAAACAACGATCTGAGCAATGGTTATAAATTTCATGTGTTTTTTGGTTATTTAAAACTTCTTATAATTTAGCAAGTCTCTGCCCATAAGTCAAGAATAAATGGA
Organism: Candidatus Moraniibacteriota bacterium; assembly: GCA_035390125.1. Lineage (NCBI taxonomy): Bacteria > Candidatus Moraniibacteriota > Candidatus Moraniibacteriota bacterium. The sequence continues at coordinate 30,270 of DAOOTD010000004.1, read as the reverse complement.
ACTTTTTGGCTTATTTAAGGCTTTATTACCTAACTGCCCAGCTGGCTGATCTTTTGCTTGAATTGTTCGAAAACTTTGGGGCCATGGGGTTCGGGCAGGAAAATCAGGGCATTGTCATCGGCATAAACCATACTTCCTGGCTGATGAGTTTTCGGATTCTGCATGATGCGTTTCTTCTCTATTTTTGCCAGCCATCTTTCAATCCAAGCCGGAGACAGGATGAATTCTCCAGCAGTCCTTATGGCTTTCAGGAAACTGGGATCTCCGAGGGTTTTGAGGGGCGGAACTTCACAAAGCGAATAGGAGGGCTTCATGCTTTTTATCCACTTATTTTTTATCTGGAACCTTTGATACGTTTCCCAACCGTAAAGCGGAAAAAGAAACATATATTCGCTGGCTGAAAAAAGATCTTTGGTGGTGATTTCCAGTGATTCATCGGTCACAAAAAAATTCAGGCAAACGCGGTCAGCGATTTTTTTTCCGTGCCGCCTTTTTCCGATGGCCTGCAAAAAAATCGTCGCCAATGTCCGGCCTGTCCATATTTTTCCTTTTTTGAAAACCACGAAGACATCCAGGTCGCTTTTGGCATTGGCATTTTTCATGGACAAGGCTCCGGTCATCCCGATCATTTTTATAAATGGAATAAGCCTCATCCATTTTGCAATCCTCAGAAGCTTTTTTATTTTTCCGACAGAAATCTTATTATTTTCAATCCGCTTTTTCACCAGATAGTTTCTGCCTTTCAGGAAATAAAATCCGTTTTTACTCTCCACATATTTCCTGAGATTTTCGCTTTCAAGCTGTTTGATCACTTCAGCCAAAGTCGTCTCGTCTGAATTTTCGCTTACGTTATAGTTGTCTGTCCTGATAAGATTTTTCCAAATTTCAAAAGGAGTCAGGGGATAATCCAAACAATCATAATATGCAATAGTTGCCAGAATATTTTTTTCCAATTTCCCGGACATATTATTTTAAAATTATAGGTTGAGTATTTTCTGGATTTTTTTGCTGTTTTTGTGCGGACCGACAATGGCACAGTTCAATTTTTTATTCTGGAAAACATCCTTGGCCACTCTCAGAATGTCTTCAGCTGTGACCGCATTTATCTTGGCAAAAACATCTTTGAGATTGAGAACTTTTTCCCTGTCTGTTTCCTGGCTGACATAGAACATCGCAACTTCGTCAGAGGCTTCAAAACCCATCACTCCTCTGCCCTTTAGAAAATCCTTGGCTTTTTTGAGTTCCCTCTGGCTGACTTTTTCAGTCGCAATTTTTTTGTATTCTTTCAATATTACATTTATAGCCTGTTCCAGCTTGTCATGCTCGACGCCCGCCTGCGTGGCAATGTAGCCGCAATCTTGATATGCATCCACGCCGGAATGGACAGAATATGCCAGCCCCCGGCGTTCGCGAACTTCGATGAAAAGACGGCTACTCATGTTTCCGCCCAAGATTGTTGCCAGAAGTGCCAGAGCATAGCGATCTTTGTGATCTCTATGATAAGCCCGGTTTCCGATTACAAAATGAGTCTGGTCGGTTTTTTTGAACTTTATCCTGACTTCGGGCTTGTTTTGTTTTTCAGAAACTTTGCTGATTTTTGTCGTTTTTCCTTTGGAAAATTTTCCAAAATATTTTTTCGCATCTGCAATAATTTTTTTCTCATCGAATTTTCCAGCCACGCAGATCACGGTGTTGCTGGCGTTGTAATTTTCCCGGATGTATTTGATGAAATCTTTTCTTTTGAATCTGGAAACAGTTTTTTTGTAACCGATTATTTCCCTGCCCAGCGAACTGTTCTTGTACAGAAGTTTTTCAAATTCATCGCCGACAGTTTTGCCCGGCAGATCAAGATACATGTTAATTTCCTGAGTTATCGTACCGCGTTCCCTGTTGATTTCTGCCTGCTCTATTTTTGAATTCAGAAACATGTCTGAAATAATATCAAAAGCCTGGCAGATATGGTTTGAATCAACTTTGGCATAATATAATGTCTTGTCTTTGGAAGTAGAAGCATTGAATTCCCCGCCGAAAGAATCCAGCTCTTCTGAGATTATTTGGGTCGTCGGTCGTTTTTTTGTGCCTTTGAAAAACATGTGCTCAACGAAATGCGAAAGGCCGGCCTGATTTTCTTTTTCCAGACGCGATCCGACGTCAACCATGACCACCACAGTTGCAGTCTGCGTGCCTTTCATCGGCACAGTCATAATTCGGAGTCCGTTTTTTAATGTTGTTTTTTTGTAATTCATATAATTTTTATTTTTTCTTTTTATTTCTGTTTACTCTTATAAGACCGCTACATGGTACGATTTCTATTCCCCTTTTTTCAAGTTCATCCAAAAATAAATTCATTCCCAAAGAATCTGATGAGATGTGCCCTGCTATCACAACATTGATGTGATATTTTTCCGCTTCCTTGCGATATTCTTCACTCATATGCATGCCGATAACAGTTCCTACCCCGACTTGAGACAACTTTTCATAAATGTCCTTGCTTCCAGAGGTTCCTCCAGTGATTTCTGTAAGCGCTATCTTCCCGGTTCTGTTTTCTTCTGAACCGGAAAATATTACCGGGCCAAAACCTTTCTTGGCCGCTTCTTTGTATTCCGGTATTTCTAAAAGTGATTTTATAATACCTCCCACATATTCCGGTTTGTCTTTCTTTATCTTATTTTCAACAAATTTTGCTACTAAATTGTCAGCTGGAGTATGAACATTTATAAGGTTGATGTTTAATAATTTTGCCGCATTAATTTCTTTATAATGATTTTCTGGGTTTATACCGCGGCTTACTTCGCTGATTCTTTTTTTCATCAGACTTTCAGCCACATTTATCGGTACGCCATATTGTTCCAGAATATCAGCCTGATAATGCATAACGTCATCCAGTCCGGCTAATCCCAGTCCTATTGGATGATGAGCAATAATATTTTCAATGTCCAATTCTTCAGCCAACATTATTTCCGCTGTATCAATATCGATGCCAGCCATTATTTTTTTTATATTTTTCTTTCCATTATCGAAATGTATTCTGGAATCAGAATACGGATTGGTTAATTTTTCCATATCAAAAATTTCCTTTTTATCTTTAGGAAGTTTTTCATAATTTTCCTTCTGTCTTTTCAGTTGTTTTTTTATTTGCTTTTCGGAACGAAAATCATTTTCAATTCCCATCTTAATTGCCAATTTGTAAATTTCTTGGATGTTCATTATTTTATTATTATTTAATTATTTATTTTATAATTTTCCTCAGCAAGGACAGCGGTTCGATCTCCTCTTTATCGATTTTAATAATATAAAGATTGCTGTGTCCTCCGTGAGCTGAAACAACTTCTTCTCTTTTTTCATTATAAACCCCCAATATTTTTATGGGAATATTTTTTTCCGGCATGATAATTTCAATCTTATCGTCCTTGCGGATGGCATTATGGATTTTTACCGTCAATTCTTTCCCCTGACTCGCAACAACTTCCCCGACAAATTGGAATTCATTGTTGGAATGACTTCCTTCAAACTCATGCTCTGGCTCGTTTCCGAATAAAAATCCTTTAGTGTAACCTCTATTAGCAGTTTTTTCTAATTCTTTTTCTGCCCAACGCTGAATTTTCTTGATTTCACCAGCAGATTTTTTCGATTCAATTGCATTAATCATCTGGCGATAAGCGCGCGTGACACTGGCGACATAATATGCGCTCTTGTTGCGCCCTTCTATTTTGAACGCTGACACTCCGGCACTGCGAAGTTCCTTGAGGTGTGCAATCAAATTCAGATCTTTGCTGTTGAAAAAATAGGTGCCATGAGAATCTTCCTCTAATGCTATTTCTCTCCCGCTCTGCACTTCTGCAATTTCCATACTTTTCATTTCTGATTTTCTGTTTTTTATTTTTTTATACGCCCAACGGCATGGCTGAGTGCAACCACCTTCATTCGCGCTTTGCCCTGACATCCATTTGCTCAAAATGCACCTGCCTGAATAGCTCATGCACATGGCGCCGTGCACAAAATATTCAAGCTCCAGTTTAGGCACTTTATGATGAATTTTTTTTATATCTTTAAGCGTCACTTCGCGGGCTAAAATTATTCTTTTTACTCCCGCTTCATGCCAGAATTTTGCCGCCTGCCAATTCGTGGTGTTGGCTTGCGTGCTCAAATGGATATCAGTTTTTGGCAAATATTTCTTGGCTAAATTTATGACTCCCGGATCAGAAATGATCACGGCATCAGGAGCAACTTTTTTCAGAAATTTCAGATGTTTTTCAATTTTTGGAAGATGGCAGTCGTGAGCATATATATTCACAGTCACAAATATCTTCTTCCCTTGGGAATGGGCGAATTTGGCTGCCTCCAGAAGATCTTTTTCGGTAAAATTATTAATTCTGACCCGCATGGAAATATCCGGAATGCCCGCATATACAGCATCAGCTCCATATTTAATGGCGTATTTGAATTTTTCCAGACTCCCCGCCGGCGCCAATAATTCTATTTTATTTTTAGCTTTTTTTGCATTTTTCATGGTTATTTGTACATGTTTCACTTTATCTTTTTTATTTTGTTTAGTCAATTAAAAATTCCTTTTTTATTTGCTTTACTGCGCCATATATTGATAAACTATAGTTAAGTAATATGGCAGACATAGCATTCAACAAACGAGCGGGCTTTGACTATGAACTTCAGAAAAAATTTGAGGCCGGTTTGATGCTGACTGGAGCAGAAGTAAAATCTGTCAAAAACGGACACATCAGTTTAAAAGGGAGTTTCGTGACTATGCACGATGGTGAACTATATCTAACCAACGCCAATATATCTCCCTATCCTTTTGCCAAGACTGCCGAAACATATAATCCGACAAGATCACGCAAGCTTTTGGTCCGTAAATCTGAAATATCCTCTCTTATCGGAAAATTGCAGACAAAAGGCTTGACATTGGTCCCTCTTCGTGTGTATACTAAGAAGCGACTTATCAAATTAGAATTTGCTTTAGCGCAAGGAAAAAAGAAGTTTGACAAACGAGAAAACATCGCCAAAAGAGAGTCCAAACGCAGAATGGAAAGGTTTATAAAAAACAATTAAACATTCGCGCATTGTGTGTTCGCAGAAGAGGAGCCTGCCCCGCACTTCTTGCGGAGCAAATAGTGCGGGGTTGTTTAGTTTCGACAGGTTGTACTTTTCAAAATATGCAAGCTGATCACCCATGGTCATATCATTAAACTGCCGTGGAAGATATAAGTGCAAACTTCATATCAAAGGCGAAGGCTACATTTGCGCAAGCATTTGCAAGTTTTTCACCTGCTTTAGCTTAAGTTAAAGCCATCGAACTGCTGATTTCTCATAAGCAGACCTCGGTGTCAAATTTGAGAATAGTTCTGTGCGGTTTTTCAGACGCATAGGACGAAAAATTTCTGAAAACGGCTTATGCAGGTTTTGTTTATTTCTTACTGCATACAGTTGAATCCGCCTTAGGCGGAGGAAATAAAACAAGCTTGTAGAATATTTTGGATTGTCAATTTTGGACATGGGTGCAATTCCCATCAACTCCACATTTTCTGTAATATTAAATTAAAGTTTTGCCTTTTCGCTTAACAAAAAAAGCGAATCAAGGCGAACCAGTAAAAAGATTAGAAAAAGATTCAGGTTCAAACCAAAACAACAGACCGGACCCATACAATTGCGCACGAATGAGGGTATCCGTGTTCCGCGCGTGTTTGTTATTAGCGAAGACGGTAAACAACTGGGCGAAATGAATACTTTTGAAGCTCTCGCTCTCGCTAAAGAAAGTTTTTTGGATTTGGTCGAAGTTTCACCTAAAGCTGTACCGCCAGTGTGTCGCATTATGGATTACGGAAAACATATCTATCAGCAATCCAAACAAATGAGACTTGCAAAGGCGAAGCAGAAGAAGGTTGAAACCAAAGGAGTGCGCCTCGGAGTCAGGACAGATATCCATGACCTTGATTTCAAAAGAACACAGTCTGAAAAATTTTTAAACCATGGAGACAAGGTGAAGATTGAAATAGTGCTGCGCGGAAGAGAAAAAGCTCACCAGGATTTAGCCAGACAAAATTTGCAGAATTTCATATCATCCATAACTGTTCCCTACAAGATAGAGGATCCGATTAAAAGGTTTCCCGGAGGATTCAATGTTATAATCGCACCAGCGACAGAGCAATAAAAACATTTTTAATTTTTATAAAGCAAAGAAATGCCTAAGATAAAAACCAAGAAATCTGTTGTCAAAAAAGTGAAGATCACTAAAAATAAAAAAGTTCTTCGCAGATCAACAGGACAAAATCATTATAATTCAAAAGAAACAGGAGCAGAGGGCAGAGCCAAGAAAAAAGACAAGCGCATGTTCAGAACAGACGAAAAGAATGTCGTGGCTGCATTGCCGTATGCAATTGGAAAGTAAATAATATAAGAATTTAATAACAGATAATCGGTACGGGAAGCTCGTTTTTATAGCTAACCGCAACCCCACAAATAAAATGGCAAGAGTAAAACGCGGCGTTGCTGCATCAAAAAGGAGAAAAAATGTATTAAAAATGGCTAAAGGTTTCCGTTGGCGCCGAAGCAAAAATTATGTTGCTGCCAAGGAAGCTTTGCTCAAAGCCGGAAAATATGCGCACAGAGATCGTCGCGCTAAAAAACGCACCAACAGATCCCTGTGGATTCTCAGACTTAACAATGCTGTACGGCAATTTGAATTCTCTTACAGCAAATTCATTGCTGTCCTGAAATCCAAGAAAATTGAAATCGATCGCAAGGTGCTTTCTCAGATGGCAGTTGAAAATCCCCAAGTTTTCGCAAAGTTCGTGGAGAAAATAAAATAAAGAACTTCTTATAAATGAAATAAATAAAAATCCGCCAGAGGCGGATTTTTATTTTTCGATTATTTGTTGTATTTCTCCCATATTTCTTTGACCATCCGGCCAAAGGCCCTGAATGGAAGCCAGATCCAAAGTGTTTTTAATAATATTATTTCAAGAATTTCATTAACGGTCATATGAATTTTTATTCTTATTGTTAACTATTAACATCATATATCACATCTTTCTTTTCTACAACTATCCTCCAGCCTTTATTTTCTGCAATTGCTCTCAGGTTCTCATTGGGATTAAAAGCAATAGGATTTTCCACAAGATCGAGCAAGCTGGCATCTGATTCTGTGTCACCAATCCCATAAGAGTCTTTCAGTGTCATCCCGTGTTCATATATGTATTGCTTTACTAAATGTCCTTTATGGTTTACTGGCTCATACTCGACTACACCCGTACATTTATCATTTTTATCATATCTATAAACAGTACCAAAAACTTCATCGAACTTTAAGTGTTTATCATTGAATTCCCTGACAACTTCAATCGGTGATCCGGAAATTGCAATTAAGTGATAATTTTCCTGCCTTAGCTTGCGTATAAGTTTTTCTGCAAAAATATAAGTGCGGTCCTGATGGAATGAAACAACCAGTTTGCTGGCATGTTCAATATCTTTCAGGCTGCATCCGGGAATATATTTTTCATAAAGATCAACCAAACCTTTGCGATACTGTTCATAAGTTCCCTTATGTTCCAGCCAATTTACATAAAGATCAACAATTTGATTTCTGACCTTCCTGGGAAATATATGCATCCAGGAAAGTTCATTAATAAGCTCAAACTGAAGATTTTTTCTGAAAATTGTACCATCGATATCAAAAACGGCTATTTTTTTCTGTTTAGGCATATTTCATTTCAAATTATTCTGATTAATAATTGATTTGGCCATTTCCCAAAGAGATGAATTATTTTGTGTTTCTTTCATCCAATACCACCACTCGACTCCCCAGATATAAATCTCATTGATGCCCGTTTTTTTAGCAAACCCAATGTTATCTCTCAAGATTTCCGCGTTCATTGATTCTAGTTGCCTTTCGATTGGCGCATGCACCGTCCAACCTTCAACCCACGGTTCTCCCTGAAGTTCAATGACAACAATATTATCTTGATCTGCGAATATTTTAATCAATAATTGTTTTGCCTTGAAAAAATTCGGACCTATCGGATAGCGCCAATGGCCATATTTTTTGGTATATACTTCCCGATACATTGTCGTTCCAAAAATATCCGCCCTCTTGGCTGCTTCAATCCACAAACTGAGTTCCCCACTGTCTGTTATAACAACAGTTCTGGACGAATCAAGGCTTTTAACTTTAGCAATTTCTGCATCAAGAAGATCGGGGTCAGCAGAAGGACAAACTCCAAAATCCAAAAAGGGCTCATTTTCAATCTGCCAACTGGCAATTTCCGGATGGTTATTTTTATATCTATTTACAACAGTTTCTTCAAAGGTTAAGAGTTTTTCTTTTCTCTTGGCATCATCAGAACCGACCCATTCGGGAATAAAACATTCCGGCCAGCGTGGAACTTTTTGTCCAATGACTAAAATTATTTTTGCATCCCGTTTTTGAGCCTCAGATAACTGCCAGTCAATATCAGAAAAATCATATTCACCAGAATTTTTTTCCACCAAATCCCAATAAACAGGAATACGGATGTACTTTATTTTCAAATCATCCAACATTGCCAGATAGGCCTGACGCCAATCAAGCCCGATATCCTGGGCATAGCGCGCAGAAAATGTTACACCGATTTTTGCATTGTCATCAACTGGTTTGACTGGAAGATTTATATAAATGAAAAACAACAAAGCTAGCGCCAAGATAAGGCTTAAAAAATATCCCGTAAATTTAGCAATCTTTTTAAAAATTTTCATACTTTTGTTTTTGTTTTGCATAAATATTTAAAAGACTAATAAACAAAAAACATTCCGACTGCGATAATAGCAATAGCTGCAACTTTCTGCGCCCAGTCCCAGAATAAAAGTTTTTCCTGGAAAACATTTGCTCTCGTTCTTGAAAGAATTGTTACAATAGCTAGTACAAAAACATACTGCAAAGAAACTAAGGCATTAATCAGTGTCACACTTCCCAATTGAATCGCATAATTCAACATCAGCGTGCTTATTCCTCCGATAAGCTTATTGCCGATAAATATTCCTCCGGTTTTCGCCGCATTTTTTTTATTTTTTTTAGCAGACAAAAAACTGTTAAAAATATTTTTTTTCCAGGATGGGACAAGCAACAGTCCGATTGCGCCAATCAGACCTCCTACCCGCGTCCATATATACCATGTAATGAAAGGTTCACCGCTATCAGCAATGTATTTAAATATTAAATATGCGACTGCTATAACAAATCCAGCTGCACAGGCATGGTAGAACCCTGAAAAAAATTTTCTTTTACCCAATTTTAATGGCAGATCAAAAGAAATCAGAAGTCCTCCGAAAACAAGCAATGCTACTCCGAGGATTTGCAGTGTAGTCAGATTTTCTACGCCATAGATTGAAGCCAGGATAAAAGAGACAATAGGAATAACTGCTCCGAATACGGGCATTACCCGGCTTGCCTCTGCCCGTTCAATCGCAAAATACAAAAAGGTTATTCCCACCGTAAAAAGCAATCCGCTTATGAGGCAAAGTGTCATTATATCTCCGTTTGGAAAAGTTAACCCGAAAGGAGCCAAAATAAATGCACCCAATCCAAAAATACCGATATAAAAAGAATATACCGGCGCAGAAGATATTTTTTTGGACCCTAAAAGAAATTTATCTCCAACATTCGATAAAGCCCCGAAAAAATATGCGCCTGTAACAATTAAAATCCAAAGCATAATACAAAAAATTATTATAGCTTCATTATACATCGAACAAAATAAATAACAAAAGCGGACTAAAGTCCGCTTTTTTTGAAAAAGTCTTTTAAAAAAATTAACTTACAATCTTATCAAAATACAAGGCTACGGTTGAAATCCAGCTTGGAGCACCCGGATCTCCTTTGCAACTTGTTCCGCATTTCCATGTGTTAACCATGCTTTCGGGAGTATTATGATTTCTATTGACCAAAACTTCAATGCGATTGCCAACAATTTCTACTGCCTCTTCTGGGCTTTCAAAACAGGCATAACCTCCAACGCTTCCGTTTCCGGCTGATCCTTTATAGCCCCAGTAATTATAGCAATCTTGTCCGTTCCTTGAAGGCGAATGTTCCCCAAAACCGCTTTCTTTTTTGGCAATTCCAACCAGAAAAGCTGCTACTTTTTCATTCCGTTTGGAAATAAAAGGAGCCATTTCTTTTATTGGATATCCATCAACAACTTCATAAATCTTATTCAGCAAGCCCATATGGTCTGAAGAATTTCTTTTTTCTCTTTCTTTTTTGGATAATTTATTATTATTCAAGATTTCTTTGAATAGTTCGGTTTTTTCTCCAAACATAGGAGACTCTATTTTATTTTCAAAAACATTATTATCTATCGCATATGCATGGGCATATGCTCCGGAATGGTCATTTCCTATCCGGAATACCAGACCAAAAAGAATAAATATTATAGAAAAAATAATAATTTTATTCTTTTTCGTTACAGACTTAATTTTTTTTGTTAATTTTCTGTTTTCTAACAATTTTCCCCCCCTTGCTAACAAGGAGTCACTCATATGGTATTTTTACAAATTAATAGTCTCCGTTTCCGGAGACACGAGTCTCATATTATCAAAAATTAATAAATGGGTCAAACGACTTATACACACTAGGCAATGGATTATTTAACTTTTTTGCTTTAATAAAGCCATTTATAAAATTTAAGTATAAAAAAATACCTTTGAATAAGGATTTTTTATATAATATAACTTTACCTATTTTAAAGCTGAAAAGCTTATTCTTTATTGAGCTTGTTGAAATACATAGTTACATCACTTATCCACTTGTCAGCTGCTGCTTGCCCGCCCGTTGCTTCGCAGTTAGAGCCGCATTTCCAGATAACCATTTTTGCTGGAGTATTTTTGCCATATTCATCAATCAATGTTTCCAGTCTTTTGGAAACTGTATCAACTGCATCTTCGGGACTATTGAAACATGTATGTCCTCCAGTGCCCATAAGTTTGCGTATACCACGATAGCCCCAGTAATTATAGCAATCTTGCCCGTTTAGCACAGGCACATGCACTCCCCAGCTACTTTCTTTCCTGGCAATACCCACTAAAAAAGCTGCTACCACCCTGTCTTTCTTGGCAATATAAGGAACCATTTTTTCTATTGGATATCCCTCGACCATTTTTCTGATTTCTTTTTCCAACTCTTTGCGGCCATTGGTTTTTTCAAGTTCCAGAACTCTTTGCGTAAATTCTTCTGCTTCATCTTTACTGTCTTCGTCTCCCAGTACCCTGGCTGATTGCGAAATTTGCTGTTCATTATTTACATTTTCTTGAATCTGCTCAGCGGAAACTCCCTGACCCAAATATTTATAAACAAAAGTCATTATAAACATTCCGAATAAAATAGACCCTATTATTGACAGATTCCAAAGCCTGACTAAGGAAAAGTAGCCTACTAAGCTTTGACGAGTCTGGGAGATAGACTTATTAACAATTTCCCGCTTTTCTTCCAACAGTTCTACGAGCCTGCTTGCTTTTTTTGGTTTGTAATATGAAAATTCACGAACGATACGCGAACTAAGACTATCCCATTTTTTCAAATCCCTATCAAGCTTTATGCCCTGCCTGATTAAAGCCTGCTCTTTGGGAGTTATGTACAGCTTTGAGTCTTCAGTAAAGAATTGCCTCGTCTTTCTCCCACGCGAAAAAAGTACAGGAATATTTTCTTCCCGCCTTAAAAAAGCAATTTTAGAATGTTTTTTTATGCTTTTTATGTCTATGCTTTTTTTGTTTCTGAAATCAATACCCATGAAAAAAGGATTTCAATCAGTTTAACCCCCTTACTTTCTTATTTGAGTATAACATATTTTAACGTTTTCTGGAAACAAATATAACTGCTCCTGCAATTATCATAATAAGAGACATAAGTTGCCCTAAGGTAAAATACCCTAAAATAAGGCCAATTTGAGGATCGGGTTCCCTGAATATTTCGGAAAAAATACGGAAAAAACCATAACCCAAAAGATATATGGAAAAAATCTTTCCCGGAAAAAAATTCTTATTCCTTATACTCCAGAGAATTGCAAAAAGGACAATCCCCTCGAAAAAGGCCTCCAGAATTTGAGATGGATAGCGCAACAACAACGGGCTGTTTGTGAAATACATGCCTAATGAAGAATCAGTAACCCGTCCATAAAGCTCTCCATTCAGAAAGTTTCCAATCCTGCCAAAAAAATATCCCACAGGAACAGCAGGAGCAACAAAATCAGCCCATTTCCAAAAATTTATTTTCTTGATGCGCAAAAACACATAACTTCCCAGCAATATTCCAAGCAAGGCACCGTGATAACTCATTCCATATATTCCGGTAAAATTTCCATTTTCAAAAGGAGAAATAATCGCAAGCGGATTGGAAATATAATATGAAAAATTATAAAACAAAACATATCCAATCCTTCCTCCGATAATAGAAGAAAAAAAAGCCACAAACAAAAAATCAGAAATAAGTCCTGAAAATTGGGATTTGTAAATTGTAATTTCTTCTGTTTTTAAATTTGAACTTTCTTGAACAAATTCTCCTTTTCTGCTTCTGTAGATTAAAACTAAATAAGTTGCAAGAAAGCCAGCGATATATGACAAAGCGTACCATCTTATAGAAAAAGAACCGACCGTAAAAATGATCGGATCTATATATTGTGGAATATGCTGGTAAAAATACAACATTTCTAAATCTTTTTAATATTTTTAGTCATTTCAAGCATTATATTTTTTCAGCTGACTCTTAAATTCAACCGCATAAATATCCCAAAGAGTAAGGGCGAGAGCAACAATAATAGGACCTATTATAAAACCAAGAAATCCGAATATGTTTATGCCTCCAAGCATGGCGAAAAAAACTAACAGCGGATTCATTTGAGAATCTTTTCCTACCAATTTCGGCCTTAGCAAATTATCAATAACTGAAACAACACTCACGCCGACAACTAAAATAACGACTCCCTGCCATATGTTCCCAAGAAAAAGCATTATTATCCCGGCAGGAAGCCAGATTAAGCTGGTACCAAACATCGGAATTAAAGAAAAAAACATCATTACAATGCCCCATATTACAGCCGACGGTATTCCTACTGCCGCAAACAATAATCCTCCTGCTATGCCTTGAACTATCCCAGTTATCAAAGATCCCTTGAGCGTTGCGCTACTCATGGAAATAAATTTATCAATAAGCATTTTCTCGTGAGTATCACGCAAGGGACTTATATACATAGCCTTTCGCACCAATTCCTTACCGTCGATAAGGAAATAATACAGGGTAAAAAACATAACTATGCCCATAAGGATAAAGTTCGCAATACTTTCATAAGTTTTTTGCAAAATAGAGAAAGCTCCCTGGCTCAAATCTGATATAGATTTTCCTATCGTTTCCTTATTGATAAGATTATCAGCTCCCAATGATTTAAGGATTGGGTTAGAATTTACACCCTGAACCAAACTATCTATATAGTTTTGATTATATAAATTATGATAAAGAACAGAGACTTCTTTTACCACCAAGCTTATAACTCCGAAAAATAAAGCTCCGAAAATAATTATCCCCAAGAAAGATATAATGAATGCGCTTATTCTTTGGCGATTCCCGGTTATACGCAGAAAAAAATTAAAAGGCTTTTGAAAAACTACGGCTAATATAGCCGCCAATGCTATTGCTATGAAAAACGGCTTAAAAATAAAAACCGCCAAAATACTTATACATACTAAGGTAAAAAGAAAAAAATACACGTTAAAATTTTTTGATTCCATATATTTTTTATAAAAACAGATGCTTTTATGTTCCTAACCTTGCACATTAACCTTATAACATTGTATCATATAAAAGCATTTTATCAAGTATTTAATTAATAATACATCATACAAAAATGATTGCCCTAGAAGATGCATATTTAAAATCACATCTAAATTCTCACCGCCATCGTGTAATGATAAGTGCAGATGATTTTGGCATAAGCAGATATGCAAATAGCAATACTCTCTATTTAATAATGCTTGGAAAAATAGACAGAGTTGGCTTAATGACATACGGAAAAATTTATGAAGAAGAAATAAAAGAGCTGGCCAGAAGCCGAGTTAAGCTAGATATTCATCTAGATGTTCTGCATAAATTTAACGAGGAACACAGAAAAAGAACCGGGGTAGTTTTTCGCGTAATAGAGTTTATGGCAAAAAGAATCACCGGAAAATTATCAAATGAAGAAGTAGAAGCTGATTGGACCAAACAGATAGAAAAATTCAGGAAAATGTTCGGCAAAAATCCAGACGGCATAAGTTCTCACGAACATGTACACTTTTATCCTCCCTTTTTTAAGATTGCACTTAAACTGCAGGCTAAATATTCTATTCCCTATATTCGTTTTGGAGAGAGTACTTTAGCTGAGCAAAACAAGCCCGCTGCACGCATTTTACATTGGTTAAAAATAGTTAATAGAAAAAATTTTCGAGAAAACGGATATGTTTCATCCGAATCATTCACTAACCTGGATTGGATAAAGGATATAGAAGGATTTATTAATAACTTACCTAAAGGCATTACTGAAATTGCATGCCATCCTGAAGTTATTGATGATTTTGAAAAAATAAAGAAATATTTCTGAAAAATTAACCAAAAAAACCCGGCACAGCGCCGGGATTTTTAATGTTTAAAATATTTTTACTGTTTCTTTCTGACTGCCCTAATCCTGTCTATTTCAGAAAGAAATTGTTTTCTAAGCCTCACGCTTTTGGGAGTTACTTCCAGATATTCATCTTCATTCATAATTTCCAGTCCGCGCTCGATTGAAATTTCCCATGGCGGAGTCAAATTGATTGCATCGTCCGTTCCGGAGGCGCGCATGTTTGTAAGTTGTTTGCCCTTTATAGGATTGACTGTCATATCTTCTCCTCTAGCGACATTCCCAATTATCATACCTTCATAAACTTCCGTTGATGGTCCTATATAAAGCACTCCGCGAGTCTGCAGATTTGCCAGCGAAAATCCTAAAGCTTTTCCGCTTATCATTGAAACCATTGATCCAACTTCCTTTCTCTTTATTTCCCCGACATATGGTTTGAATCCGATTACACGGGAAGAAAAAATTCCCTCACCTCGCGTATCAACTATAAATTGCCCGCGATATCCCAGAAGTCCGCGCGTTGGAGCTTCAAACAAAAGTCTGGCTTGTGATCCATGAATCTGCATATCTTTCATAATTCCCTTGCGTTTTCCCATATTTTCTATGACTGTTCCTGATATTTCACTCGGAACATCAATTGTCACCTCTTCGAATGGTTCGCTTTTGACACCCTCAACATCCTTTATGATAACCTGCGGTTGTGAAACCTGGATTTCATATCCCTCCCTGCGCATATTTTCCAGAAGTATGGCTACATGCAGTTCTCCCCGCCCAAAAACCGTATAATATTCTGCCGAGGAAGAAAAATCTATTTTAAGTCCGACATTAACTTCCAATTCTTTTTTGAGTCTTTCTAGAATTTGTTTGTTAGTCACAAATTTTCCTTCACGCCCAGCAAACGGAGAATCATTAACCATGAATCGGAGCGATATGGTTGGTTCATCAATAGTAATCTTTGGCAAAGATTCCTGAGATTCATTTTCGCAAATTGTTTCACCAATATCTATTTTTCCAAATCCAGCCACCATGACAATATCTCCAGCATAAGCCTCGTCTACCTCATCCCTGCTTGTTCCTTTGAAAGTATAAAGTTTTGTAACGCGTGATTTTTCAATCGTACCGTCATTTTTCTTAAGCAAGTATATTTGACCGGTTTTTATAGTTCCTTCATGGATGCGTCCAATAGCTAATCGTCCCAAAAAATTATCATATCCAAGATTAAAAGGCTGCATTCTGAGCTCTGCATCTTTATCAGCTTTAGCCGGTCTAACTTTAAGCAAAATCATATCCAGCAGCGGCTCTATTGTTTTAGATTCATCAGTCAGATGTTCCTTGGCAATACCTTGTTTTCCGATTGCATATATTGTTGTGAAATCCAATTGTTCATCATTGGCGCCTAAATCCAGAAACAATTCATATACCTGTTCCTGAACCAAGTCTGGATTGGCGGCCGGCTTGTCTATTTTATTAATAACCACTATCGGCTTAAGGCCAAGCTCCAAAGATTTTTTGAGCACAAATCTTGTTTGTGGCATCGGACCTTCTTGCGCATCCACAACCAAAAGCACGCTGTCAATTGAGCGTAAAACCCGTTCTACTTCAGATCCAAAATCGGCATGCCCGGGAGTATCCACAATATTTATTTTTGAACCACGATAAAAAACAGATGTGTTTTTGGAATAAATTGTGATTCCACGTTCTTGTTCCAGCGCATTGGAATCCATACTCACCCCTTCTTCCACCATACCTGTTTGCCTCATAATAACATCAGTAAGCGTTGTCTTACCGTGGTCAACATGAGCAATGATGGCTATATTCCTAATTTCCATAATAATAAATAAAAAGACTGCCCCTCGGCAGTTTACCCCGCACTTTTATTATATAGTGCGCAGGCTTTCTCCTTAACCAAGCTACATTGAAATATATCATTAAATTAAGCGGAGGTCAATCAAAAATTTTTTCTAAAAGTTCAAATTTTCCTTTTTTTGTTTTTGCAGAAAAATAGATAATATTTTCAGTTTGTAATTTTTCAATAATGCCTTTCTTTTTTTTGGATAATTCACTGTTTTTTACTTTGTCCATTTTGTTGGCAACTACAATTATTTTATATTTATTTTCCTGTAAAAGTTCCATCATTTCCAGGTCAAATTTGGTTGGTCCAACATTTCCATCAATTATTAAAATCACTTTTTTGGGTTTTTTTTCATTTTGTTCCAGATACCACATAATCATCTTGCGCATTTTTTCGGCAAACTTCAGGGACTGTTTGGAATAGCCATAGCCGGGCAAATCGACAAAATATGTGTCTTCATTAATAAGAAAAAAATTGAGTTGCAGTGTCCTGCCAGGAGTAGAACTGGAAATCGCCAGATCTTTCATGCCAACTAAAGTATTGATTACGCTTGATTTTCCAACATTAGAACGGCCAACAAAAGCAACTTGTGGCAATGCATCTTGTGGCAGTCCTTCCCCGCCAATAGCTCCTTTCAAAAATTTTGCAGATTTTATTTCAAACATAACTATATTCATCGTAAATTAATCTTCCTTGATATCAGCAGGTTTTGGATTGCATTTTTTTATTATTCCGATTATTCTTTCTATTTCAGCCACAGAATCTTTTATTTTTGCCTGCGTATCTTCGCTTAAATTACGATCTTTGGTCCTGGTTGTTAAATCTTCACTAAGTAAAGACAGCACTGCTATTTTTTCTTCCTTTACTTTTTCAAAATTCTGACCTTCATTTGAATAATTTCCGACTAAATTATATATATAGTCATCAATTTCACTTTCTGATTTACCTGCCAGATCCTGGAATAAAAGGCAACCTTTTTCGTCAACACTATATAAATCAAATCCGCTTTCAGCAATAACGTCTTTAGCGAGAAGTTTAAAAGAATAATCACTATATATTTTTTTAATATTTGCAGATATTGTTTCTTTTTGTAATGAAGGTTCAGATAAATTTTTGCTTTCTTTAGTATATTGTTCATATTTTTTGCTTGCATCCTCTTTGACAATTTCCTTTTCATCCGCTTTTTTCTGAACTTCTGCAAGTCTTTCCTTTATCTTATCCATTCTTTCATCTTTTTTGTGAAGTCCTGGAATATATACGCCAATAGCAGATTGCTCCTCTTCTTGCTGAGATATTTCTTTTGCATCATTTTGGATATTATTTTTTTCTTGAAAAGAGGCTGGTACGCTTTCGTTCATGGCGTGATTTTCCTGGAGTTCTTTGAGCCTGTTTTTCACATCACCAATGTTTGCATATGAATCTTCTTGGCGATTCGCAGTATATGTTCTTAAGGAAGCCTGGTTTTTTTCTTGTTGATCCATTTCCTTGATGCTATTCATCATACTGTTTTTTTCCTGAAAAGAAACTGGCTTGTTCTCTTCTTTGGGAGTATTTTCCTGTAGTTTCCTAAGTCTGTCTTTTACATCATTAATATTGTAGCTTTCCTGGTTTTTATTAAAATATTTTGCCAAACTGATATCTTTCTCCATTTCTTGCATATTAGCTCTTTCGCTTCCAGCAAAAAGCTTAGATGATTCAGTTTTATTGATATCATAATTAACAGTTTTGAGATTTAGAGTTTTTGTTTCAGGAATATTGCTCCTGATATCTTTAGCTAATCTGTTTTCTTTTGATTCACTCCTGACATCTGCCCTGGATGCAGATTTAAAATTTCCACTTTCATTTTTTACGTTATTTTTTAAATCAGAATGTTTCTCATTGATGTTTTGTGAGGATGAACTTCCTGAAAGAGTATAAGACTTACCCTTGTTCCAAATTTTAGACAAGTCTCTCATTTTCTTGTCAGAAAACCTGTCTTCTTTGTTTTTCATTAGCCTGCCGAAAGCCTTTTTTAAGCCTTCATTGGTAAGCCCTCCTTTTGCTTCTTTTCTAAAAGAATTCCAAAAAGCTTGACGATCACGCCCAGTTTTCAAAAGCTCCTTTCCTCCCTTTTTAAGCATATCCGTCATAACGCTACTCTTGCGGTAGTTTACGGGTTTGAGTTGTTTGTTGGTGACTACTTGTCTTGTAAACATTTTTTATTCTTATTCTTATTATTAAAGCAAAAAGCGGGGTTTGCACCCTGCTTTTTTAATTACCCTTTAATTATAGCATATTTTAAACTAAATGTCTATAATTTTTTCTAACAAAAACCCCCGACTTAAATCGGGGGTTTTATATCAATTAGACTAGTATCTGTTTCCTCCTCCGTTGAAATCACGTCTTGGTGGACGAGCTTCCATTGGGCGAGCTTCATTTACAGTCAGTGTGCGTCCTTCGTACTCTTTTTTATCAAACATTTCAATTGCTTTTGATGCCTCTTCATCAGAAGACATTTCAACAAATCCGAAACCTTTTGAACGGCCTGTCATCTTGTCCATTATAATAATAGATGATTCAACAGATCCTGCTTGAGCAAAAAGGTCTTTCAGCTGATCTTCCGAAGTTGAATAAGGAAGTCCGCCGACATATAGCTTCTTTGCCATATTTTCGCTTTTTGTAAAAAATTAATTTTGTAAGGCGACCTCTTCTCTTAATTTTCGACAAAATGCGAAAACCAGTAAGACACTTACAATTGAGCCCATGATACATTGCCTTGAACATTTTGTCAATTAAAAAAATAGAACCCCATAAAAAGGGGTTCTATTTAAAAATCAAATTATTTTTTTATTTCTCCTTATTTTCTGGTTCTCCGGCTGTAGCTTCGCTTGGTGTCTCTTTCACAACTCCTTCGACTTTAGAAACATCCTCTTCAACCTTAGCCTCAAGGCTTTCCAATTCCTCCAGTGTTCTCGGTTCCTGTACGGAAGCAATGATTGTTTCATTATCAATTAAAATTTCAATTTTATCGGAAACTTTCAGATCTTTAACTGCAATAACATCATCAAAGGTAATCAGCTTTGAAATATCAACTTCATATTTTTCAGGTAAATCAGCCGGCAAACATTTGACCGTAATTTCATCCAGGCTTTTAACCAATATTCCTCCAAGCTCTTTAACCGCGGGAGATTCGCCTATAAATTCCAAAGGAATTTCCGTTTCAACTTCTTCTTTCATGTTTACTTGGAAAAAATCCACATGGGAAAAATTTCCGCTCATGGGATCTTTTTGAGTATCATGGACGAGAACATTTGTTTTTTTACCGCCTATTTCGAGTTCTACAAGAGCATTCTCTCCGGCTTTTTCATATACCCTACCAAAATCAAGATAATTTACTAGAATATTTTGAGGCTTAGTCTCATGGCCGTATAAAACAGCAGGAATTAAACTTTCCTCACGTAATTTTTTCACTTTTTTACCTGTAATTTCACGTATTTTAGCTTTCAATGTGATTACTTTGTTCATTTTTATAAAATCTTAATATATTATTAGACTTCAGCCAGGATAACATTATTCAGCCGAAATGTAAAGGGGGTTTTCTTGAATTAGATTTTTATTTTAAAACTTTTTTTACTGGCGCAAAACTTTGGCGGTGGATTTCACATGGTCCGTATTTAGAAAGTGCCTCCATGTGCATCTTCGTGCCATAGCCCTTATGCTTATCAAAACCATATTGTGGATATTTCTCATGCATTTCTACCATCATCCTGTCTCTGGTAACTTTTGCAATTATGGATGCTGCAGAAATTGATTTTACGATACTATCTCCACCTATAACGGCCTTTTGATCAATACTAAAATTAGGTATCTTTTTATTTCCATCAACCAGAATAACTATTTTTCCATCAGCTTCAGATTTTAGACTTTCAACCTTAGACTTGTTGCGGACTAAGTCAGCAACTGCTTTTTTCATCGCTAAAAAACTAGCCTCTAATATGTTTATACGATCAATTGTTTTATGGTCGCAAAGTCCGATGCCAACATGAAAATTTTCATAAATAAAATCAAAAACCTTTTCCCTTTGTTTTTCAGAAAGCTTCTTAGAATCTCTTACCAAATCCCACATACCATCTTCCTGATTTCTTATTCCTAATTCTTGTTTTTTAAGTGTTACTGCAGCAGCCAAAACCGGCCCGCAAAGAGGTCCCCGGCCAGCTTCATCCACACCAATTACAAAACTGTGTCCTTTTTCTATAAATTCCTTTTCTAACAAAAATGTAGATTTTTCCATTTGTACAACAAATTACTTATGAATAATGACTGGCGTTCCAATTTCTGCCCAATCATAGACTTGTTTGGCTGGGCCAACACCAAGACGGACACATCCATGAGAAACAGCTGTCCCTAGATGATTAGCCCCTTCTTTGTGGCCTCCCGGCCATTCAGGTAATTCATGTATCCCCATTTCCCCTGCCGGTTTAAAAGCCATCCAATAAGGCATCCAGAGTGCGTATTTTTTTGACCAGGCTCTGGGATATTTATTTTCGATTTTGAATGTTCCTATTGGGGTATTAAATCCTTTTCTGCCGGAAGAAATTAAAAATGCGTCTAAAGCCTTTCCATCTTCAAAGATAACCATGTTTTGATATCCTAAACTTATATCAATATATTTCCCTGTTAATATCTGGGGCTTTGTATAAATCATAGCCTCACCCAATTTGGTATTTGGATTTTTATTGCGTCCTTCAGCTGGAGGTGGTGGGATAACAGGCTCTGGAATAATATCAGCTTTCAATGCCTCATTATTCTTTTCATCCTTCAATGTTTCTGCTATTGCAGCTTGATTTGTCCCGCTAGCCTGTTCGACTTCACTTTCTTGAATAATAAATTCATTATCTATTTGCTCAGCTTGCGCTTTTATTTGCAGTTTTTGTGAGTAAGTTTGGATAAAATATGTTATGCCAAAAGAAGCACATATTATGACTGCACCGCCAAAAAACTTACGTAATATATGGGGATTATCTTTATGGGGTATGAATGAATGCATTTTTTGATTCTTAAAAATTCATTATTCTTTTGTAATTTATATTATATCATGAAAAGAAAAAGATAAGACAAAAATCACCGCCTTTTCAGAGCGGTGAATTTTTTATTATTATAAGATTTTTTATAACCACAGGAAAAAGCCTATTATAAAAATAGATGCTTTATAAAAGTAACTAGTCCATGCCACCAATTTCCCAGAGAATTGCCCGCCTTAGATGGTGGAACATCTAATTGATTATTTGATGATGTTGGAGATTGTGCTTCTTGAATAACATTTTCCTCTGCAATCTCGTTTGAATAAACAACTGGCTCTGATATTTCAAAATGATTACTGAATACAGAATTGAGAATGTTTCCATTTTGGTCGAAACCATCTATTCTTATTTGATAATTATCAGGTTTTAAACCGTCAGCCGGCATAGGTAATGATTTGGAATTAATAGGCCAGGTATAAAAACCATAACCGTTTTCGACAGGAATAGCGTAGCCATTTGGCGTTATGTAGTTAGTATTGCCACTGCCCTGAATCCTGCTGTCATAGACATAAATATTAACTGCTTTTATTTTTTCTCCAGATTCCCAGGTGATATGATATGAACCATCATATTTCCAAATTTCTCCACCTACGGGCGAAGTTATTTTAATTTCCTTGCCAAAATTTTCATCTTCATAAGTAACTTTAAACGTACTGTCTTGAGTCTTATAAACAGGATTCCTTATACTAAAAGACTTGGGGCTATGTGTAGAAGTAATAACATTGCCATCACTACTTAAACCATCGATTCTTATATAATAATCATGATGAACAGGATCCCCATCATATGCAGGCAATAAACTTTTTTGAATTGTCCAAGAATAAGAACCGCTTTTTGCCGAAATTGGTTCTCCGTTAGGAGTTATATAATTTATATAGCCACTACCCTTTTTTGATTCCTCATTATAAACATATACCATTACGGATTTGACCGAATCATCTGCCTGCCATTTGATTTTATATGTATTATCCCAATACCACTGCTCTCCGCCAATTGGAGAAATTATTCTCACTTTTTCTCTAGCAAAGGTAGTATCAGAACCTAAAATTAACATCATTATTAAACCTAAACAGTAGCAAATAAATTTTGTTTTTGTTTTCATTTTTTTGTTTTAATATTTAAGACTCTTATTGAATGTTATTATAACACAAAAAAAACTTTTGCACATTTAAAAACTATGCTATTATGAAAACATAAAATATCTTGCAAAACCCAGTGGCTAGTTCCCGGGGTATGAAGATAACAAAAAAATGTCAAAACCCAAATTTCAAATTTCAACTAGTTTTTATTTTAAGCCCTGCTATTTTGGTAGAGGCTTTTGTTTTTTATTATTAAACAGTTAACAAGTTTGCGAGTTAACGGGCTCCGACTCTTTAACCCGTTAACACGTTAACGCTTAAACAAGTTAGTTATGAAATTTACCCATCTTCACGTCCATTCTCACTACTCTTTGCTCGATGGTCTTGGAAAAATAGACGACCTGCTTGATCGCGCCAAAGAACTTGGCATGGATTCAATCGCCCTGACTGACCACGGAGTAATGTATGGTGCTGTAGAGCTTTTTATTAAAGCTAAGGAAAAAGGCATCAAACCAATCATCGGCTGTGAAATGTATGTTACCCCAAATGATTTACATTCTAAAAATCCAACGGCAGAAGACCGGAAAAGGTATCATCTGATATTATTGGCTAAAAATGAAGAGGGTTATCATAATTTAATGAAGCTTGTTTCTATCGCCCACTTGGAAGGATTTTATTACAAACCCAGGATCGACCGACAGACGCTCAGAAAATATGCCAAGGGCCTAATTGGACTTTCCGCCTGTATTGAAGGAGAAATTCCAGCACATATAGTTATGGGAAAATACGAAAAGTCTAAGGAATTAGCTTTGGAATATAAGGATATCTTCGATGAAAATGGTTTTTTCCTTGAAGTACAGGATCATCCAAATTATGAAAATCAAAAAATTGCTAATGAAGGAATTCTTAAATTATCCAAAGAGCTTAATATTCCGGTTGTTGCTACCTGTGACGTGCATTATGTGAATAAAACAGATGCAGATGCACAAGATATTCTTCTTTGTGTTCAAACTAACCGCAAGGTTTACGAAAAAGACCGCCTTAATTTATCAGACTTTAATTTATCTTTCCGCAGTCCTGAAGAAATTGCATTCGCTTTTCCAGATAATCCAGAAGTTATTTCCAATACGCAATTAGTTGCTGATCAGTGTAATTTTCAATTGAAGCTTGGAGAAACCCAGCTCCCTCATTTTGATGTTCCCAAGGGTTTTACGCCCATGTCCTATTTAAGACATCTCTGTGAAGAAGGACTTAAAAAACGTTTCGACGGTAATATCCAAGAAAAACACAGAAGAAGGATGGAATATGAGCTTTCTGTTATTGAAAAAACTGGTTATGCCTCTTACTTTTTAATCGTACAGGATTTCGTAAACTGGGCTAAAGAAAACAAAATTGTTGTCGGACCAGGAAGAGGCAGTGCTGCTGGAAGTTTTGTTTCATATATTACGGGCATAACAAACATTGACCCGATTGAATATAATTTGCTTTTTGAAAGATTTCTGAATCCGGAACGTATTTCTATGCCTGATGTTGACATGGATTTTGCTGACGATAGAAGAGATGAAGTCCTTGATTATGTCAGAAAAAAATATGGAGATGACCATGTTTCACAGATCATAACCTTCGGAACAATGGCCGCCCGCGCAGCTATCCGTGACACGGGCAGAGCTCTTGGTTTTCCCTATGAATTTTGCGACAAGACAGCCAAGATGATCCCGATGTTTTCTTCCATAAAAAAAGCACTGGAAGATGTTCCGGAATTTAAAGTTCATTATAATTCTGGTGCTGATGCTAAAAAACTTATTGATAACGCTATGCGTTTGGAGGGAGTTGTCAGGCATGCCGGGATGCACGCCTGCGGAGTTGTCATCACCAAAAAACCTGTAACAGAATATTCTCCTATTCAAAATGTAATCGGCGATCGCCAAGGCACTGTAACCCAATATTCATCTTCAACGAAATCCAGCTATGTGGAAAAAATCGGTCTTCTTAAAATGGACTTTTTGGGACTTAAAAACCTGACCATCATACAAAATACTTTGCGCATTGTCAGAAAAACAAGAAATCTCAACATTGATATGGATATGTTGCCTCTGGATGATAAAGAAACCTTCAAGCTTCTGCAGGAAGCCCGCACTACCGGGGTTTTCCAATTGGAAAGCAGTGGCATGAAAAGATATCTTAAATTATTAAAACCAACTGTTTTTGAAGATATAATCGCCATGGTAGCTCTGTACCGTCCAGGACCTATGGATTGGATTCCGGATTTTATTTCAGGAAAACATGGTGGGAAAATAAAATACATTCATCCAAAATTGGAACCTATTTTACAGAATACTTACGGAGTAGCAGTCTACCAGGAACAGGTTATGCAAATTGCCCGGGATCTGGCCGGATTTACAATGGGTGAAGCTGATGTTCTACGCAAAGCCATGGGCAAGAAAATTTTCGAGCTCATCAAGGAACAGCGAATTAAATTTATTGAAGGTTGCGTCAATAATGGTATCAGCAGTGAAATTGCTGAAAGAGTTTTTTCTTTTATTGAGCCCTTTGCTGGATATGGTTTTAATCGTTCTCATGCAGCCTGTTATGCTTTGATTGGATACCAGACAGCTTATCTTAAAGCTCATTTCCCTGCTGAATTCATGGCTGCTCTTTTAACTTCTGACCAGGACAATATTGACCGTATAGCTATTGAAGCTGAAGAATGCCGGGAAATGGGCATAGAAGTTTTGGAGCCGAATATAAATGAAAGTTTTGAGGATTTTGCCGTGATTGTTGATGAAAACGGAATTGAGCGCATACGCTTTGGATTCAATGCTATCAAGAACGTCGGCCATGTTGTGGCCCATGAAATAGTTGAAGAAAGAAAAAAGAATGGAAAATTCAAGTCTCTTGGTGATTTTCTGGAAAGAGTCCAAACTAAAGATCTCAATAAAAAATCTATTGAGGCTCTGGCTAAAGTTGGCGCCCTGGATGAATTGGGAGAAAGGAACCAAATAGTTGAAAGCATGGATAATATTCTGACTTTTACAAAAAATATTCAGAAAATAAAAAATTCCAATCAGGTCAGCCTTTTTGGCGAAACTGTTTTAGAGGCTCCTAATGTTCAATTGATTGAAGCAACTCCCGCCATTGAAAGGCAGAAATTAAATTGGGAAAAAGAATTGTTGGGTTTATATGTAAGTGGCCATCCGGCACGCGAATATCAATCATACATTGAAAAAGTGGCTTTGCCTTTGGATAAGCTATCAAAAGATCTGGTTGGACAAAAAATTTCTGTCGGCGGCGTAATTTTAAAAATCCATAAAATACTCACCAAAAATCAACAGACAATGTATTTTATAGTTATTGCTGACACAAAAGGAACTATCGAATTATTAGTTTTCCCAAAAGTGCTGGAAAGAATTACCAGTCTTTGGGAGGAAGAAAAAGTTATTATTGCTACCGGAAGACTTTCAGACAAAGATGACCAATACAAGTTAATAGTTGACGACGCCAGAGAGATAAACCAGGCTGAATTGGAAAATAATATGCGCATAGAAGCAACAAGAACAAGGCATGAGACAAGAGATAGAGAAAGAGATGATTCTCAAATCTCAAATCTCGAATCTCAAAGGCTAATCATTACTTTGCCTGATGATGCCAAGCCGGATATGATTCAAAGTCTCACACAGATTTTAAGCGATTGTAAATCCGGTGATTGCAAAGTATTTTTGCACCACCAAACAAATAAGATGGAAACTCCCTTTTCTATTGAACATGATAAGGAAATACTGGAAAAGGTTAAAAATATAATAAAAGAAGGAAAAGTTGAACTTGCATAAAAATAAAGTCTTATTTATACTAAAAGCACAATTAAATGATACAATGAAGCGGATTAACCAACCGCTGAGTCTCCGCCATTTTCCAGCGATTTGGAAAAAAGAGTGCCCAAAAAATAAGGGAATTCGAGTGGAACCCCCCGCTTATGCCGGGGCTCGAAATTATTTATTTTTTGGGTATTTATTTTCAAACGAAGCGAGTGAAATGAATATTTTTTCATTTCCGAGCGAGTGATGAAAACAAAGTGATTTAATATCAATTTATTTTTAAAAATTATTATATAAATTTTATGAAGACTAAACAAAACAATTTAGAGGTTCTCCGCCATTCAACTTCTCATGTTTTAGCCAGTGCAGTTTTAGAAATGTTTCCAGAAGCCAAGTTTGGGATTGGTCCGGCCATTGAAAACGGATTTTATTATGACTTCGAACTTCCCCGCACTCTTATTCCTGAAGATTTGCCTCTCCTGGAAGAAAAAATGAAAGAAATAGTCAAAAATGATTACAAGTTTGAGCGCGCAGAAATTTCAACTGAAGAAGGCAGAAAAGATTTTAAAAAACTTGGGCAGACTTATAAACTTGAGCTTATTGACGACCTCGAAAAAGAAGGAAATAAAAAAGTTTCTGTATATAAAGCTGGCCATTTTGTGGATCTTTGTTCTGGACCGCATATTGAATCGACCGGAAAAATAAACCTGAAAGCTTTTACGCTGACAAAAATTTCCGGAGCCTATTGGAAAGGCGATGAAAAAAATCAGCAGCTGCAGAGGATTTACGGCGTGGTTTTTGAAAAAGAAAAAGAGTTGGAAGAATATAAAATTCAACAAGAAGAAGCAATTAAGCGCGATCATAAAAAGCTAGGACGAGAACTAGATCTCTTTTCTTTCCACCCGGAAGCTCCTGGTAGTGCTTTCTGGCATCCAAAAGGTATGATCATTTGGAATGAACTGGAAAAATTCGGAAAAAGTATCCGCAAAAAATATAAATATACTGAAATTCAGACTCCAATTTTAGCTAAAAATACTTTATGGAAAACTTCCGGCCATTGGGATCATTATAAAGATACAATGTTTTCTTTCGATCTGGATAAAGAAACATACTGCCTAAAACCTATGGATTGTCCTTTTAACATAAAAATATACCAGACTCAGCAGAGATCCTACAAAGAATTGCCTATTCGCTATACCGAAATTGGCAGGATACTGCGCAATGAAAAATCAGGCGAGCTTAATGGCCTGCTCCGCGTCCGCCATCTGACCCAGGATGATTCACATGTTTTCCTGATGAAAAATCAAATAAAGGAAGAGATTATAAATCTTATTAAAATGACGAAAGAATATTATGCAGTTTTTGGAATAAATCCTGAATTCTTCCTTTCTACCCGTCCGGATGATTTTATGGGCGAAATAAAAGATTGGGATGAAGCAGAAAAAGATCTTGAGACAGCCTTAAAGAAAGAAGGTGTGAACTTTGAAATTAAGGAAAAGGACGGTGCTTTTTATGGACCAAAAATTGATATTGATATAAAAGATGCACTTGGCCGCCGTTGGCAATTAGCAACCATACAGCTTGATTTCCAATTACCTCAAAGATTCAATTTGGAATATGTGGATTCTGACGGCAGCAAAAAAACTCCTGTTATGATTCATGCAGCTATTTTTGGAACATTTGAAAGATTTATTGGAATTATTTTGGAACATTTTGCCGGAGCTTTGCCTCTCTGGCTCTCGCCCGTGCAAGTGACAATTATTCCAGTTTCTGAAAAATTTTCTGATTATGCCAAAGAAGTTGAAAATAAATTAATTGAAAAAACTATACGCGTAGAAATAAATGATAAAGGAGAATCATTGGGTAAAAGAATTTCTGAAGCTGAAAAACAAAAATCTCCGTATATTCTAGTTGTCGGAGAGCGTGAAATAAAAGAAAAAAGCGTTAACGTGAGATTACGCGGAATCAAGGAACAACAAATACTTTCAATTGATAAATTTATTGAAAAAATTGCCAGAGAAATCGAAGAAAAGAAATAAAAAAACATTATAAAAAATTAGAGCGGGCATCCCTTTTGGGTATGTCCGCTCATTTGTTGCACAAGTTTTTTTGTTACGGTATTGCCGGAAATACGACTTTGTCATCAGCACCGTAGATAAAAGTCTGCCTGCTTCTCCCTTTTTTAACCAGAAGCTGGCGATTATCCACCATTAAGAAAACCTTCTTTTTTCTGCCTTTGGCTTTTACAAAAATAGCCTCGGCACCTTGTTTTTTTTCTGTAGCCCTGCTTACAATTTCTTGAATAACGTTGTGATCATTTAGGCTGCTCCCTGAGAGAATTACTTTTTGCTTTAGCATAAGACCCCCTTTATCTTTTTTTTTATTTTTTATATCATGTATATTATATAAAGCATTATACCAACTGCTTATTTTTTAAATAACAATCAATAAAGTATTAAATAAAAAAGCGTAATTGTCAATCTCCCGTCAAGATATGCTTTGATATAGATAAAATATGCCAAAATATCACATCAAAACTTTTGGCTGCGCCATGAATGTTTCTGATTCCGAGCGGATTGCTTCCTTTTTGGAGAAACAGGGCTTTATATTGGCTAAAAAGACGGAATTGGCCGATCTGGTTGTTTTTAATACTTGCGGAATTAGGCAAACTGCTGAAAACAGAGCTTATGGCATGATTCATGATTTGAGAAAAAAACATAAAGATACAAAAATAATCTTGACTGGTTGTCTTGCCAACAGAAAAGATGTGCAGATAAGAATGAAAAAGGTAGTTGATTTATTTACAGAAATTAAAGATTTTCCGAAAAACTTTTCCAAGAAACAAATGAATTATTTGTGCATAAAACCAAAACATACAAATAAATTTCAAGCCTATGTTCCTATCATGACCGGTTGCAACAAATTCTGTTCCTATTGCGTTGTTCCCTATGCCCGCGGACGAGAAATATCCAGACCAGCAAAAGAAATAGAAAAAGAAGTACAGGCGCTGATTAAAAAAGGCTACAAGCATATTATCTTATTGGGACAAAATGTGAACTCATACAAAGATGATGGTATAAATTTTTCAAAGTTATTGAAAAAAATAAATACCATTCCGGGAAATTTTTGGATTTCATTCGTCTCTTCACACCCCAAAGATTTCAGCAATGAACTTATTGAAACGATTGCTAAATGCAAGAAAGTCTGCGAATGGGTGCACCTACCAATTCAATCCGGCAATGATAAAATTCTGGAAAGAATGAACCGCAGATACACACAAAAACACTACCTTGGACTTATCAAAAAAATACGTTTAGCTTTTAAAAAATATAAACCTGATTCTTTATATTCCATATCTTCCGATATTATAGTAGGCTTCCCTGGCGAAACAAAAAAACAATTTATGGATTCAGCGGAAGTTGCGCAGAAAGCTAAATTTGACATGGTATTTTTTGGACAATTCTCTCCCCGCCCTGAAACTGTTGCCTGGAAAATAAAGGATAATGTCTCGAAAAAAGAAAAAGTCAGACGTGAAAAAATTCTTAATGAGATATTGAAAAAAACTGCTACAGAAAATAACAAAAAGTATGTCGGAAGAAAAATAGATATCCTTATAGAAAAACAAATTAATAATATTTACTTTGGTAAAACAAGAACAATGAAAAACGTTAAAATAAAATCTAAAATAAAAAATTTGGTTGGAAAAATCGTGAAAGCAAAAATAACCAAAGCTAATATATGGAATTTAGAGGCTAGTTTTTAACCCCAAAAAAAACACCCCTCCTGGGGTGTTTTTGAATTTCTTTTAATTAAGCTACACCCTCACATCCTCCTTGATGA
>DAOOTD010000003.1 GCA_035390125.1 Candidatus Moraniibacteriota bacterium | reverse complement strand
TCATCAAGGAGGATGTGAGGGTGTAGCTTAATTAAAAGAAATTCAAAAACACCCCTCACCGGGGTGTTTTTTTAGTTAGATTGATCCCAAGAACCTTTTTTTTCGAAATTCATATTTTACAATAAAGATAATAAGTACTAAGAAACTTCCTAAAATAAAATTTTTTCTTTATAATTATTTAAGTAAGGCGGGATTAGTATAGTGGCAGTACGTGACCTTCCCAAGGTTAAGGCGCCAGTCCGATTCTGGTATCCCGCTCAATTAAGTAAATTATTTTTGTAAAAATTTTATAAAATTATCAATATGAAAAAGAAACTCATTTTAATTTTAATAATAATTGTGGTAATTATTATTGGCGTATTGCTTAACAAAAAAAATGTAGTAAACGCTCCGATAACGGAAAAAAATATAGAACAAAAAAATAATAAATCTAATGAAAATAAAACTATGCAATTAGAAATTAAAACAACCCAGGAGGGAACAGGAGAAAGACAAGTTAAAGACGGAGACACGATAAGTGTTCATTATACCGGCAGACTTTTAGATGGGACCAAGTTTGATTCAAGTTTGGATCGGGGAGTACCTTTTGAATTTACAGTTGGCGCAGGTAGGGTTATCCAGGGTTGGGAGCAGGGATTTATCGGGGCTAAAGTCGGAGAGAAAAGAACTTTGACAATTCCAGCCGAATTTGGATATGGTTCCAGAGCGATTGGTTCTATACCAGCCAATTCAACTCTTATTTTTGATGTAGAATTAGTTTCAATAAAGTAAATCTTTTTTATAGGATGTTAAAGGGCTTAGTGCGCTAGCGCTATGCTTAAAAGGATGAATAAATAAGATAATGTAGTTATTGATTTTATGAAAGATAAAGTAATAAAAAAGATTAATGCATTTTTCCCTCAAATAAGAGAAAAAACTTTTAGTTTTCGTAATATTGCAATTATCATTGGAATTTTGCTCGCTGGGACGATACTGTGGCTATATTACGGTGCAGTTCCTTCTGCCGACCAGCTAATCAAACGTAAAATTGCCCAAACATCTATAATTTATGACAGTACAGGTGAACATGTGCTATATGAACTTTATGGAGAAGAAAATCGCAGGCTGGTTTCTCACGATGAAATTCCAGATTATATGAGAATTGCTATTATTGCGACTGAAGATGCTAATTTTTATCATCATATTGGGATAGATCCTATGGCAATCTTGCGCGCTATTAAAGTTAACATAAAACACAATGAAATCAGGCAAGGAGCTTCAACCATAACCCAGCAATTAGCGCGTATGGCTTTTCTGACCAAAGAGCAAACACTCAAACGTAAAGTGTTGGAAGCTGTTTTTGCCATAAAAATGGAAATAAATTACACGAAAGATGAAATTTTAGACCAATATATAAACGAGATTCCTTTTGGCGCCAACACTTATGGTGTGGAAACTGCCAGTGAAACATATTTTGGTAAAAAAGCCATAGAACTGACTTTAGATGAAGCTGCATTTTTAGCTGCCTTACCAAAAGCCACTTCCTATTATTCCCCATACAGCTCTAATCGCAATGCCCTCGTTATACGTCAAAAAGATATTTTGCAAAAGATAAGCGATACAAGACTTATAACAAAAGAAGAAATGCAGAAAGCCATGTCAGTAAACACTCTTGAAAAAGTTAAGCCGCTAAGCCAACCGATAGTTGCGCCACATTTTGTATTTTTCGTGCTTGATGAACTAGAAAAAAAATACGGAGAAGATTTTATACAAACGGGAGGATTGAAAATATACACTTCTTTAGATTATAATATGCAGAAAATTGCAGAAGATGCTGTGTTCAGAGGATCGCAGAAAAATATTTCACGCGGTGCAACCAATGCCGCTCTGGTAGCAGTTGATCCTAAAAACGGAAATGTGCTGGTTATGGTCGGCAGCAAAGATTATTTTGACAAATCCATAGATGGCGAAGTTAATATAGCTACTAGCCTACGTCAGCCAGGGTCTTCCTTTAAGCCTTTTGCTTATGCGCACGCTTTTGAACTTGGCTATCAGCCAGAAACTATGATTTTAGACGCAGAAACTAATTTTGGTCCTGACGGAACCGGTAAAGATTATATCCCTGTAAATTACGATGGCCAATTCCATGGATTGCTTCCTTTACGTAGCACTTTGTCGATGTCACTCAATATACCGGCAGTCAAAATATTATATTTAGCTGGGATAGACGGCACAATAGATCTAGCTCATAAAATGGGAATTACAACTCTCAATGATCGCAAGCGATATGGCTTATCGCTGGTTTTAGGCGGAGGCGAAGTAAAGCTTGTTGATATGGCCAGTGCTTTTTCAGTTTTTGCCAATGATGGAATCAGAAATAAGGCTCGAGCAATAACTAAAATTACCAACAGCGCAGGAAAAATTATCCAGGAAGGAAAAATTGATCCGCAAAGAGTTTTGAATGAGCAGGTTGCGCGCAAGATAAATTCAATTCTTTCGGATAACAGTGCACGTGCGCCAGTTTTTGGCTCTAACAGCCCGCTGACTTTGAAAGGCAAAACAGTGGCAGCTAAAACTGGAACGACTTCTGGGTTTCGCGATGCTTGGACAGTTGGATATACGCCTTCCTTGGCTGTTGGAGTATGGGCAGGCAACAATGACAATCACGCCATGAAAATCGGTTCAGACGGAGTTTACGTGGCAGCTCCAATTTGGAATGATTTTATGATTCGGGTTTTAGCCAATAAATCTAATGAAGAGTTTGTGCCTTATGAAGTTGTAAAAGACAAAGAACAGATAGCTGGCATAACTGCCAGAATTGTTTATTATAATAATAAGTCTGGCAAAAAAATATCAGAAGATAAGGCAAAAAAAACAGATTCAGATAAGGTCAGCATAAAACTGGAATATGGTTACGGCAAAGATGATTCAGGAAAGTTTATGAATATCGCTATGCCTGATCCCACCGATCCTATGTTTAACCAATGGTTAGATCAGTTCAAAAACCAAAAAGGAAAGGATGAGGACGAGGAAGATGAAGAGGACGATTAAATTTTTATTAAATTTAAGATATGCAAAAGAGAATTATCATATCAATTATTATTTTTATCGCCATAATTTTATTGGTAATTTTCGGGTTTATACTTTTTCGTCAGAAAAAAACTATACAAATTTCAGTTCAGAGTCAACAGGCGATAAACAATGGGCAGGAGGCAGAAAACAGTAATCAGAAATCAGAAAATGGGAATCAAGAAACAGGAAATAGTATTCAAGAAGTAGTTATAAATGATAAACAACAAACAACAATTGACAAAGAACAAACGACAAGTAGCAGAGAAAATAAAGAAGATAAAATTATAAGCAGACTTGTTTCGTGGGGATTTAAAATTTCCAGTAACAGGAAAATAGATACAATAATAGTACATTCAGCATACGATGCCATAGGTAACGATCCGTATAGTGTTGAGGGCGTTATTGCGGAGTATAAACAATATGGAGTTTCTCCTCATTATCTCATTGATCGTGGCGGGAAAATTTATCGTCTTGTTGCAGACCAGGATATTGCTTATCATGCCGGAACCAGTAAAATGCCAGATGGACGTACTGATGTAAACAACTTTTCTGTCGGAATTGAGATGATAAATATTAAGGAAGGAAAATTTACTGATAATCAATACGATTCACTGAATTGGCTGATAGATTTGCTTAAAAAACAGTACCAAATAAAATATGTTCTAGGCCATAATGATATTGCGCCAGGAAGAAAAACTGATCCGTGGAATATAGATTGGGACAAGATTGATAAATAATCTGGAATTTATAATTTAAAATTATACAGCTTATGATTCTATATATTTTTTTAGACGGTAATAATATAAAATTATCAATAAAATCAGGACGCAAAATAATTGCAGAACATGCTTGGCAAGGAGAGTATTCTTTGAGTGAACAACTTTTGCCAAAAATCAATGAATTGCTTAGAAAAAATAAGATTCCGAAAGAAAAAGTGGAAAGAATAATTCCCAAAGTCAGTGAAATATCAGGGGTGACTTCCACAAGGATTGTGCAGTCAATTGTTAAGGCCTGGAATATTAGGTGAAAAAATAAAAACCTGTTATAATTACTATGACATAAGGCGGATATAAAATTTATTAAAATTAATCAGCAATAGAAATGAAAAATAAAAACAAAAAAGAAGATAAAAACGAGCTGAAAAAAATTCTGCAAGGATTTGCAAGTAACATACTTGAACGTTTTGGCAACAATATATCTAAAAAAATTGCTCTATTTATAAATCAACTGAAAAGACGTACAATTGGAGCTATTTTATTGTTGATTGGAGCTATTTTTTTTCTGACAAGTATTGCTATAATGGTTAATACTTTTTTAAGTGATGAATTGCAATGGGTTGGCTGGAGTTTAGTAGGCTTTGTTGTTATTATATTTGGTTATATATTGTCTAAAGATTGAAATTTTAGTAACCGTTAGTTTTGTAGGCTAAAATCCTACTTTAAATAATTTAATTAAATAAAACATGAATACAAGAAAAGTAAAAAAAGCAATTAATAAGAACATTTTAATTGCTCAAAAAAAAGGTGCGGATCTTGAGAAAATTGCAATGAAGGAATATGAAAAAATTAAAAAGGAAATGGATGTAGCTGTAAAAAAAGTTGGAAACTACATCAAAAAAAATCCTAAAAAAGCGGCTGCAATTTCTGCTGGGATAGGAGCAGCCCTTGGAGCAGCAATTACCGGTTTAATAGTTGCAGTCTCAAAAAAGAAGAAAAAATAAAAAAACAATCTTCTTGTTAAAAAACCGCTTGTAAAAGCGGTTTTTATATAATTATTTTATATAAAAAGGTTTCTGGTTTATAGGCGCAGTTGACAACATTTTACATATATGATATTTTTGTGTGCACATACATGATTTAGGAAAGTACTTCTATTTTTTGCTCTGTTTTTGGGTGAAAACAGGGCACAATCTTTTTGTCAAGAGGGGAATGACAGACACAACTAAATAATTTAATAGACTTAATTTAAACTCGCTACTGAGCTTCGCGCTTCTTAGACATTAATCGAAGACACGAAGAACTGGTGAGAGTTGTTTTTATGGTCAAAGAAAAAAAAGCCTTGAAGGTTAAGGAGTCCTATGGTGCATCTTCATCACTGTCACGTAGAAAATTTTTCCACAAGCAGCTGGTAGTTTCGCTTCCAAATCTTATTGAAGCTCAAAGCGATGCCTATCAATGGTTTTTGGAAAAAGGACTGCGGGAACTTTTAGACGAAATCAACCCCATCAATGATTTTACAGGAAAGGATCTTGAACTTTCACTCACTGATTATTATTTAGACGAACCCAAAACTGACGAAATTACTGCAAAAAATAAAAACATTTCTTATGAAGCGCCTCTTAGAGCCAAAGCGCGTTTAGTGATTAAGAAAACTGGAGAAATCAAAGAACAAGAAATATATTTAGGTGACTTTCCGGTAATGACTGATCGCGGAACCTTTGTCATTAACGGTGTTGAACGTGTTGTGGTTAGCCAATTGATTAGGTCAAGCGGTGTTTTTTTCACTATGGAATATCAAAAAGGCAAAAAACTTTTTGGTGCTAAACTCATTCCTAATAGAGGTGCTTGGCTGGAAATTGATACAGGGCTTGATGGAGTGTTAAATGTCCGTATTGACCGCAAGAGAAAAATTCCTATCACAGCGCTTTTACGTGCTTTTGGGATGCAAAAAAATGAATCTATTATTAAAATTTTTAAGGATGTCGATAATGGTGATCTTAATTTTATTGAAGAAACTTTAGCTAAAGACACGACTAAAGATCAAGCAGAAGGATATAAAGAAATTTATAAAAGAATAAGGCCGGGAGATTTAGCAACGGTTGAAAACGCAAAACAATTAATCGATTCAATGTTTTTCAATTTTGAAAAATATGATTTTGGCTCAGTCGGACGTTACCGTTTGAATCAGCGACTTAATGTTAATCGCGAAGATAATGAAGAAAATAGAATTTTATTAGTTGATGATCTGGTTTTGATTATTAAGGAAATTATACGTCTCAATAATGACCCGCACGCTATTGCCGACGATATCGATCACTTAGGCAACCGACGCGTCAGGGGAGTAGGAGAATTGGTACAGAATAAATTGCGCATCGGCATGGCAAGAATGGCTAGAAATATAAAAGATCGTATGAGCACCTGCGATGTTGAAACCGTTGTACCAGGACAACTTATCAACTCTAGGCCAGTAGCTGCTGCCATTAAGGAGTTTTTTTCAAGTTCGCAGCTTTCCCAGTTTATGGATCAAGTCAATCCTTTGGCTGAACTTGAACACAAAAGACGCTTATCTGCTATGGGACCAGGAGGGTTAACCCGTGAAAGAGCAGGTTTTGAAGTCAGAGATGTACATCATTCACATTATGGACGCATTTGTCCGATCGAAACTCCAGAAGGTCCGAATATTGGGTTGGTGGGGCATATGGCTTCTTATGCTCGCATAAATGATTTTGGATTTTTAGAAACTCCTTACATAAAATTACACAAGGAAGTAGAAAATAAAACAGAAAATCTAATAAGCAGAGTTCTAAATGAAGATATTGAAGGCATTGCAAAATCAGGAGATAAAATTACTGAAGAAATTGCCAACAAAATTTATAAATGCAGCAAAAAGAATATTAAAATTAAACCATATATTTCAGATGAAATAGAGTATATAAATGCTACAGTTGAAGACAGACACGTTATTACACATGCACGTGTTAAAACGGATGAAAATCGCAATATAATAGAAGAAATAGTAGAAGCTCGTGTTAAAGGTAGTCCTGAAATGATTGAAGCTGATAAATTGGACTACATAGATGTGTCTGCTAAACAATGCATATCTATTGCAACTTCCCTTATTCCATTTTTGGAACATGATGATGCTAATCGTGCTCTCATGGGTTCAAATATGCAACGCCAGGCTGTGCCATGTATTGTCCCGCAAGCTCCATTGGTTGGAACTGGTATTGAAGATAAGGCCGCATCTGATTCAGGACAGGTTGTTTTAGCAGTTAATGACGGAGAAGTTATTGAAGTTGACGCTAATCATATTGTCATTAAAGAAAAAGCCCCAGTCGGAGCTAAAAAAGATAATTTTAAACGAGAATATAAACTTCAATCTTTCCAGAAATCCAATGCCTTTACTAGTATGAGCCAATTGCCTCGAGTTGAAAAAGGACAAGCTGTGACCAAGGGTCAGCTTTTGGCTGATGGTGCCGCAACTGAAAATGGAGAATTAGCTTTAGGGCAGAATCCATTAGTAGCTTTTATTCCTTGGGATGGTTATAACTATGAAGATGCTATCATACTTTCAGAGAGGCTTTTAAGAGAAGACTGGTACAGTTCTATTCATATTGAAGATTTTTCAATTGATGTTCGTGATACAAAACTCGGGCCAGAAATTGTGACTAGAGACATCCCGAATATTGGTGAGGAAAGACTGAAGAATCTGGATGAAACAGGAATAATCCGAATAGGTGCGGAAGTTTCTTCGGGAGATATATTAGTAGGCAAGATTACTCCAAAAGGCGAAGGTGATTTAACACCCGAAGAAAGGCTATTAAGAGCTATATTCGGTGAAAAATCAAAAGACGTAAAAGATTCCTCACTTTATCTGCCTCACGGAGAACATGGTAAAATTGTTGATATAAAAATACTTTCTAGAGAACAAGGTGACAAACTTTCAACTGGAGTTATCAAGCAAATACAAATTTCAGTTGCACAGTTGCGCAAAGTTTCTGTTGGGGATAAATTAGCAGGACGACACGGGAACAAAGGAGTTATTTCCAGAATCGCACCAGTTGAAGATATGCCATATTTGCCAGACGGAACTCCTATTGATGTAATACTTAATCCATTAGGAGTTGTGTCCCGTATGAATATCGGACAGATTTTGGAAACTCATCTCGGATGGGCAGCTTTTAAACTTGGTTATAAAGTTGCAACTCCTGCACTGGACGGAATTGCAGAAGAAGATATAAAGGAGGAACTTAAAAAAGCTGGACTCCCCGAAAGCGGAAAAGTAAGATTGATTGATGGGAAAACCGGTGAATTTTTTGATAACGAAACAACAGTAGGCGTTATGTATGTTATGAAACTAAATCACTTGGTTGAGGATAAACTGCACATGCGCTCAATCGGACCATATTCATTGATAACTCAACAACCACTTGGAGGTAAAGCACAATTTGGAGGACAGCGTTTCGGAGAAATGGAAGTATGGGCGCTGGAAGGATATGGAGCAGCCTATACTTTGCAAGAAATGCTTACAATCAAATCAGATGATGTTCTTGGGAGATCAAAAGCATATGAATCTATAATTAAAGGTGAAAAAATCAAAAGTCCGAACATACCAGCCTCTTTCCATGTTTTAGTGAATGAACTAAAAGGCTTATGTTTAGATGTCGAACTTATTGATTCCAAACTTAAAGATGACGATTTGCAAGAAGATGAGTTGGGAGAATATGAAAAAACAGAAGAAGACATCGATCAAATTTAATTAACCTTTGTAAAAAATTTCAAATAAAATTATGGAAAATATTACTAAAGTCAGTGACTTCAATAGTGTCCGTCTCAGGCTCTCTAGTCCAGAAAGCATAATGAATTGGTCGCATGGCGAGGTGACAAAACCAGAAACAATAAACTATCGAACTCAGCGGTATGAAAAAGATGGTTTATTTTGCGAAAAAATATTTGGTCCCTCAAAGGATTGGGAGTGTTATTGCGGAAAATATAAGCGCATAAGATATAAAGGAATTGTTTGCGATAAATGCGGAGTAGAAGTTACCCGTTCAATTGTTAGGCGTGAAAGAATAGGACATATAAAATTAGCCGTTCCTGTTTCGCATATCTGGTTTCTCAGGGGCGTTCCATCAAAAATTGGTTTAGCTTTAGGAATAGGAGTACAAGATCTTGAAAAGGTCATATACTTTGCTGCCTATATTATTAAAAACGTAAATGAAGATGTCCGTAACCGAGTTATAGAACAACTTGAGCACGAATATAAACAAAAACAGAAAGAAGTTAAATCAGGCAAGACAGAAAATGAACGCGGAACCGATGCAATGTTGGAAGAATTAAAAGAACAATTTAAGGGGGTAAAAGAAGATATCAAAAATCTAAAACCGATGCAGATTCTTTCAGAACTTGAATATTTTAACTTATCATCCAGATTTGGACAGGTTTTTTCGGCTGGAATCGGAGCTGAAGCGGTACGTGAAATTTTAGAAGATATGGATATTGATAAGATGATTAAGCGTATAAAAAAGGAATTAGACAATGAGGAAACATCTGATAAGAAAAAATTATTCAAACGTATGAAACTTTTCCAGGGCTTTAAGAAAGCCGGACTTAAACTAGAATGGATGTTGCCCACGGTCATTCCAGTCATTCCGCCTGATCTACGTCCAATGGTGGCTTTAGATGGAGGACGTTTCGCAACTTCCGACCTTAATGATTTATACAGGCGCATCATTAATAGGAATAATCGTTTGAAAAAATTGATTGATTTAGGAGCACCTGAGGTTATTACCAGAAATGAAAAAAGAATGTTGCAGGAAGCAGTAGATGCGCTTTTTGATAATAGCGCCCGCAAGGGTCAATCATCTGTAGCTGCTTCGACTGGGCAAAGGCGGCCATTGAGATCATTGGCTGATGCTCTCAAGGGAAAGCAGGGAAGGTTCAGACAAAATTTGCTTGGAAAAAGAGTTGACTATTCAGGACGTTCAGTAATTGTTGTTGGCCCACAGCTTAAGTTACATCAGGCAGGACTTCCAAAGAAAATGGCTCTTGAACTTTTTAAGCCTTTCATTATAAATAATCTTATAGAAAAAGAATACGCCCATAATGTAAGGACAGCTGGACGTATGGTTGATGCAGAAACCGAGGAAGCTTATGAAATTCTAGATGAAATCATCGAGCATCATTACGTGCTTTTAAATCGTGCCCCAACGCTTCATCGCTTATCTATCCAAGCTTTCCAGCCAGTGCTTATTGAAGGTAAAGCTATTCAGATACATCCAATGGTTTGTGCGGCTTTCAATGCCGACTTTGATGGAGACCAAATGGCGGTGCATGTTCCGTTGACCGATCAGGCTCGCGATGAAAGTGCCAATATTATGCTTTCTTCAAAGAACTTGCTTAAACCAGCTTCAGGAGAGCCAATTGTTGTTCCATCAAAAGATATTATTTTGGGAGCATACTATATAACTCATGTTAAGGAAGGCGTTAAAGGTGAGGGAAAAATTTTTGCAACTCATGAGGAAGCAATACTAGCTTATCAACTGGGGTTCATTGCTGTAAATGCAAAGATAAAAGTTGATATTAAAGGTAAAATTCTGGAGACATCAGTTGGGAGGATTTTGTTTAATGATATATTGCCTGAAAGTCTAAGGTTTATAAACGAAGAACTTACACAGAAAGAGATTAAGCAATTAGTTGCAAAAATCTTAACACTAAAAGGACAAGAAGAAACTTCAGCTTTTATAGACCGCATTAAACAGCTTGGATTTAAAATGGCATCTTGTAGCGGGATTAGTTGGGGAATGGATGATCTTAGCGTACCAGCAGAAAAGGAACCAGCGATGAGAAAAGCTGAAGAAGAAGTCGCTACAATTAACCAGCAATACTCCATGGGTCTTTTGACCGAAGAAGAAAGAAAGAATCGTGTTATTGAAATATGGAATCGCACAAAAAATATTATTGCAGATGCAGTTAAGGGTTCTCTTGACCATGAAGGCAGTGTTTACACCATGGTTCATTCTAAAGCTCGTGGTTCTGAATCTGTTGTAGTTCAAATGATGGGCATGAAAGGATTAGTAGCTGGACCAACTGGAGAAACTATTGAATTGCCAGTAAAGAGTTCTTTCAAAGAAGGTTTTAACGTTCTTGAATATTTCATTTCAACTCATGGTGCCCGAAAAGGTATGGCGGATACAGCCTTAAGAACAGCTACTGCTGGCTACCTAACCCGCCGCTTAGTTGATGTGGCTCAAGACATAATTGTCCGTGAAGAAGATTGTGGTGATAAGGAAGGTGCATATATATATAAAGAAGATTCAGATAAAATCGGGCAAAGTTTTGCAAATAGGGTCGAAGGCCGTGTCGTGGCTGAAGATGTAATTGATCCAAAAAATAAAAAAATACTCATTAAAAAAGGAACACTAGCAACAAAGGAAGATGGTCAGGCTATAGAAAAAGCCCAGATTGATAAGGTTAAGATTAGAAATGTCATTACCTGCAAAAGTAAAAGAGGTATTTGTCGCACATGTTATGGTTTGGATCTTGGGCGCAGTAATTTAGTAGCAATTGGACAAGCTGTCGGTATAGTAGCTGCCCAAGCTATCGGCGAACCAGGTACTCAATTAACTATGCGTACTTTCCATACCGGTGGTGTTGCAGGAACAGATATTACTCAAGGTCTTCCTCGTGTTGAAGAAATTTTTGAGGCACGTCCTCCAAAAGGAGAATCTATTATTGCCGATGTTGATGGTAAGGTCGTGGAAATTGTGAGTGAAAACAGAAAGACCGTGACTATCAAGATTGAAACTTTAGAAAAAGAGATTAAAGAATATCAAGCTCCATCAGAGTCAACGCTAATTGTTTCCAAAGGGCAATTGATTGGCAAAGGAGCCCAGCTTAATGAAGGTCATGTTGATCTCAAAAAATTATATGCTACCATGGGTCAAGAGGCTGTCCAACGATACATTATCAGTGAAATTCAGGAAATATATGCAGCCCAAGGTGAAGGAATTAATGATAAGCATGTCGAAGTCATTATTCGCCAGATGCTAAGTCGCATAAAAGTTATTGATGCCGGTGACACAGATCTTTTGCCGGGAGATGTTGTTGAAAAAGATCAATTTTTAGAAGAAAATGAATTAGCTAAAAAAGCTAAAAAAGAAAAGGCTACGGGAGAGCAACTCATTATGGGCATTACTAAAGTAGCTCTTTCAACAGA
Source organism: Candidatus Moraniibacteriota bacterium (assembly GCA_035390125.1). Classification (NCBI taxonomy): domain Bacteria; phylum Candidatus Moraniibacteriota; species Candidatus Moraniibacteriota bacterium. The sequence goes on along the minus strand of DAOOTD010000003.1, from coordinate 74,734 downwards.
ATCATTTCTTTCAGCCGCATCTTTTCAGGAAACTGCCCGTGTACTTATCAATGCGGCCGTTACCGGAAAAGATGATCGCCTGCGAGGTCTCAAAGAAAATGTTATCATTGGCCGTTTAATTCCAGCCGGAACAGGATACCGGGAATTCAAAAAATAGCTTATTAGTTCGCCATTAGGCGAGTATGGAAACCGCAAAATCCCGATTTATATCGGGATTTTTGTTGTTTGAGTTCGCTGTGTATATATTTGTATTTTATAAAAAAACAGCTCCCTTTCAGAGGAGCTGTTGCTGCTGTAATTTTTATTTAATTACAACCGGATCATTTTTTTTGATCCAATTATACATTTTTTGCGCATCTTCCTTTAGAAGGCGGATGCAGCCGTGGGATGCTGGTTTCCCCGGAAGAGACTGTTGATGAATAAAAAATCCAGCATCAGAAATGTTGATTGCAAAAGGCATTTCCGCATCATATTTTTTTGATTTGTATAAACCAGTCTTCCACTTTACAGAAAAATTTCCAACTGGCGTGTCTAATCCTTTTTTACCAGAAGAAATTGGCCCCCAGAAAGACAGATGACCATTTTCATAAGCACCAAAATATTGCCTATCCAAAAAAATATAGAGAATACGTTTTTGATTTTTTGCTTTCTCTATTGTTTTAGGAATTGGTATAAAACGGTTTGCCTTCTCAGGGTTGATTGGAATAAAAATACTTTTGCCAGCAGGCAAATGACTTTCATCAACTCTATTAACTCTTTTAATCAGGTCCCAATGCTCGCAGGGAGCGATTTTGCCTAGAACATCTCCTTTTTTAACTTGATAAGTTGAAAATCCTTCAGGTGCAAAAAAAATTTCAGCAAAAGAAAATTCCGAAAAAAATAAACAAAAATTAATTAAAAAAATGATAAAAAAAACAACCTTCCGCATTTTGCTTCCTCCTTCTATATTTATTTAATTTTTAAAGTAATAAGCCAGTATATTATAATAAAAAAATATTGTCAATAAAGAGTATTTCTCTTAAAAAAATAATTTTTTATAAGACAAGCACTTTTGAATAAATCAAAGGCAAGAGTTATCCACAGGAGGGTATTGCAGTGATATTAATACAGTGTTATAATAACACTATAAATAATTTAAATAAAAATATGGAACAAAAACTCACAGCTAAACAAAAAAATATCCTTGAATATATCCGTGAACTTACAATGCAAAATGGAGAAAAACCAACCAGCTATCGCCTGCATAAACATCTGCTTTCTAAAGGTATGAATGAAAGCATGAAATCTGTCATGCAAGTTATCGAATCTTTGGAGAAAAAAGAATTAATTACTCGTGATGAAAATAAAAAAATTTATCTGGTAGAAAATGAGAATTATGGAGATGCGCAGAATATTTTTTCTATTCCTCTTTATGGGCTAGCATCTTGCGGGGAAGCACTGGCCTATGCCGATGACGGTGTGGCAGATGATTTTTTACAAATTTCTAAAAATCTTTTTCACAAAAAACAACCTGAAAAATTATTCGCTGTCAAAGCTCTGGGAGATTCAATGAATAAAGACGGAATCAGTGATGGAGATTATGTGATTTTTGAAAAAACTGAAGCGCAAAATGAGTTTGAAGATAAAATAGTAGTGGCGGTAATCAATGGTATGGCCACTATCAAACGTTATAAAAATATGGGCAAAGGTGTGATTGGCTTGTTTCCTAACTCCACTAATGACGCCCATCACCCAATTTATCTTTCACAAGCGGATGTAATTTTTATAGCTGGAATTTTTCATAAGATTTTACCTGTAAAATTTGTTAGTCTATAGATAAAAAAGTTCATTAAAATAAAGTATAGAAAAAAAACTATCTTTGTGTTAAAATTAAGTTATTAAACAAATTTAAGTAATTGCTTGCCTCAGTGGGCAGATTAAATCATGGGAAGACAAAAAAAACATAATCAGGAAATAGAAGAAAATGAAAGAATTCCGGTAATATCTGGTGATATAAAACGCAGTATAGTTGCCATAACGCTTTTTGTTTTGGCAGTTCTTTTTATTCTAGGTTTTCTTTCTGAAGCAAAAATAGTTGATGCTGGTATTTTAGGCAAATTCCTTAATTCAGCTGCTAGCTGGATATTTGGGGTTGGGAAATATGTCTCTCCTTTCGTACTTATTGTAGCAGGAATAATTTTGCTTTTTCGCAAAGAAACATTATTTTATGTTTCGAAATTGCTAGGAGTATTCACAGCCTTTATAGGACTTTTAGGACTTATACATATTCTTTCATATGATGTAGATAAACTTCTCCAAGCAGCCCAGGATGGAACCGGCGGGGGTTTTCTAGGCTACATATTCGCTTTTATTTTTTTAAAGCTCGCTGGAAAAATCGGAGGGTCAGTTATTCTTATCGCTCTTTTATTAATTGGAATAATTGTGGCTTTTAATTTTTCAATAGTGAAATTAATCGATAAATTTATCCATAAAAAATCAGATGAAAATAGTGAAAAAGAAAATGAAGAATATATTGCTGATGAGAGAGAAGAAGAACCAATACCAGAAAGTAAAGAAGAAAAAGAAAAAAAGACAGAATTTGTAGAAGAAATCAACAATGAAAGTGAGGAAGAAATGCGAATGAAAAAAATTCTTAAAAAAGCAGCAGCTTGGATGCCGAGCGGAAAGAATAAAAAAATAATTTCAGATCAGAACATCGATTGGGAATTACCCCCAATTGATTTATTGGATAATACTATTGAAAAAGCTCAGGGTGGAGATGTAGATAAAAATGCTAAAATAATTCAGGATACTCTAAGAAACTTTGGTATAGAAGTTGAATTAGGAGAAATAAAAACAGGGCCTACAGTTACTCAATACAGTTTTCGTCCGGCAGTAGGCGTAAAATTAAGCAGAATAACAGCATTAAGCAACGATTTAGCTCTTAGATTGGCTGCTCGCCAAGTTAGAATCGAAGCGCCGATTCCAGGAAGATCGCTTGTTGGAGTTGAGGTTCCTAATAAGAAAACAGCATTGATAAGACTCCCGGAGTTATTACAGGCGCTTGAATTTGAAAACAGAAAATCAAATCTATTGTTAGCATTAGGTAAAGATGTCAGCGGAAACTATATTTTTAGTGATCTTAAAAAAATGCCACACCTATTGATTGCTGGTTCCACAGGCAGTGGTAAAAGTGTCTGTATAAACACCATAATATTATCTTTACTTTATCAGAATTCTCCGCAAGATTTAAAACTTATTTTAATTGATCCAAAAAGGGTTGAGCTCACGCCTTATAATGGAATTCCTCATCTTCTTTCAGATGTAATTGTAGAAAATGGCAAAGTAATCAATGCTCTAAAGTGGTCTATCGGACAAATGGAACAAAGATATAAATTAATGCAAGATGCTGGTGCTAAGGATATTATGTCATTCAATGAAAAAGCTGCTAAAGGTGGAACATTAAATCGCATAAATAATGAAACAGGTGAAATTGTAGAAGAAAAAATAGAAAAAATACCGTATATAGTAATTATTATAGATGAACTAGCTGACTTAATGGCATCACATGGCAAAGAAGTAGAAGGTGCGGTAATACGTTTGGCTCAAATGGCACGAGCAGTTGGCATACATCTTATACTGAGTACACAAAAACCTATTGTTACAGTGATTACTAGCCTTATTAAGTCAAATATTCCTACTCGTATAGCTTTCAGAGTTCCGGCGCTTATGGATTCTCGTACCATACTCGATGCAAGTGGTGCCGAAAAACTTCTTGGCAATGGAGATATGCTTTTTTCTGCAGCCGAATCAGTAGACTTAAGACGTATACAGGGAGTTTTCATTTCTGAAGAGGAGGTTAAGCGAGTTGTCAAATTTATAAAAAATCAGAAATTTGAAAAAATAGAAGACAATATTGACAATGAAATAAATATTGAAGAACATAAGGAGCTTGGCAATAATAATGGAGAAGTAAACACTGTATATGATAGAGATAAGATAGACTTTTCCTCAATTCCTGAAAATGATGGGATGGAAGATCAGCGCTACGAAGAAGCTAAGGGAATTGTTTTGCAGGCAAAAAAAGCTTCTTCTTCTCTTTTACAAAGGCGCATGAAAATTGGATATTCACGTGCTGCGCGTCTCATAGATATATTGGAAGAGCGCGGGATTATAGGTCCGGCAGATGGAGCAAAGCCGCGTGAAATTTTGCTTGGAAATGAAAATCAAACATCCTATGAAAGCTCTATGGAAGATCAGATAGTTAGAGATAAATGGCAAATGTAGTTAAAGTATGAAAGCCTAAATATAAGGCGTAAAACAAAAACAAAAAAACAGAAAATAATTTAATTTTAAAGTTTTACACTCTATATTTTTTGCTTTCAATATGGTTAGATTCACCACTAAAAAAATTGATTCCCTGACGCTAGGCGAGCGTATGAAAAAAATCAGAAATGAACGCAGGTTAAGTCTGGCTGAGATTTCAAAGAGTACAAAAATACAATCTAAATATCTGGAATATCTAGAAGAAGGAGAATATATGAAACTTCCTGCTGATGTATATGTCAAAGGATTTATCAAAAGTTATGCGACTTTTATGGGTTTGGATGATATAGGTCTTATTAAACAATATCAACGTGAAAAAGGAATCCATAAAAATATAAAAAAAATTTCTGATGATGACAAAAATAATATTCCGATAAAATTTTCAAGTTTTATCATTACTCCTAAAATTATTATTATAAGTGCAATTATATTAGTGGCCGTAGCTATTCTTGCATATCTTTATAAGGAGGTTAACAGTTTTATTTCAACTCCACGCTTAGTTGTTATAAAACCTAGTGATGGTTCATCTGTGGAGGGAAACTCAATACATGTCACGGGTATTGCCGAAAAAGATGCATTAGTATTTATAAATGATCAGCCTGTTATGGTTAATGAAAATGGAGAATTTGGTGAGGATGTTGGATTAAAACCGAATTTGAATATTATAACCGTAAAGGTACGCAATAAATTCGATAAAGAAAACTCACAAACATTCTCAGTCAATGCAAATTTTCATGATTCTTCACAACAGGGATCTGATAAAATACCAGAACAGAACATGTCAGAACAATTAGAAAAATCAGACGAATTTTATGCTGAAATATATGTAAATCCCAGCCCGACGTGGTTATATATAGAAGTAGATGGTGATCTTAAATATAGCGGAGTGCTCTTACCTCAATCTATTAAGTCTTTTAATGTAAAAAATAAAATAAGCGTGACTTCTGGCAAGGGAAATCAGACATTTATAAAAATAAATGGCAATGATATGGGTATTTTGAGTGATATTCCGGGAGTAGTAAGAAGTATAGAGTATAATTTTAAAGGTAAAATTAATTAAAATTACTAAAGTAATAAAAATAAAAAATATGCGTAGCAAAATAAAAAAAGATCCCAAGGAGTTAGTTGAAAAAATGCAAAATGTAGAAAAAAAAGATGTGGACAAGCTGGTTGAAGATATTCAGGAAAAATATGGCGAAGGTATGATTATGAAATTGGGCGACGTGAGAAAAGTCGATGTAGAATCTATTCCGACAGGTTCTATTTCTCTTGATATAGCCTTAGGAATAGGAGGAGTTCCGCGCGGCAGAATCATTGAAGTTTATGGTCCGGAATCTTCAGGTAAAACTACCCTGGCTCTTCATATTGTGGCTAATTCACAAAAATTGGGCGGAACAGCTGCATTTGTCGATGCTGAACATGCCTTAGATCCAGAATATGCTAAAAAAATAGGTGTTAAAATAAATGAATTACTCATTTCTCAGCCTGACACAGGAGAACAAGCTTTAGATATAGTGGAGACTTTAGTACGCAGTGGAGTTGTCGATGTTATTGTAGTCGACTCAGTTGCTGCTCTAGTTCCTAAAGCCGAAATAGAAGGTGATATGGGTGATCAGCATGTCGGTCGCCAAGCAAGACTCATGTCGCAAGCTCTTAGGAAACTTACTGCAATAATAGCGCGTTCAAATGCTACAGTTATCTTTATTAATCAGATTCGTATGAAGATAGGGGTAATGTTTGGCAATCCCGAAACAACCACAGGAGGGCAGGCTCTAAAATTTTATTCCTCAGTGCGTATTGAAGTTCGTCGAAGCGCACAAATAAAAAAAGGTGAAGAAATAGTTGGCAACCGTACTAAAGTTAAAATTGTTAAAAATAAAGTTGCGCCCCCATTTAAAACTGCAGAATTCGATATCATGTATAACGAAGGCATCTCGCTTGCCGGGGATATTATAGATGCGGGAGTTAAATATGAAGTAATTAAAAAATCTGGCAATGCACTTTCATTTGAAGATGAAAAACTGGGAGCGGGGAGGGAAAGCGCTAAAACATTTTTGAAAGAAAATCCAAAAATTATCAATAGGATTTTTAGAGAAATAATAAATAAAGCTAAATTAATGCCATAATCGACCCGTATTTTATAAATTATTCCATGTTATAATTAATCAAGACATTGACAAAGGATGAAAAATGGAGTATAATTGAAACATAAAGGTAAAAAACGGGTGCTAATGCCCGTTTTTGTCTTAAAAATATTTTGTTTATTAATTAATCTTAAATTCAGCCGATGCTTAAGTTAAAACTATAGCTTGGCAAAAAAATATGGAAAAAAAATCAAAAAGTCCATGCCCATGTCCTGTTTGCGCAAGGAGAAAAAAAGAAGAACAAAGCTCAGAAGAGTTTAATTTGGCTGTTCTTATAGCCATGGTTCCACTTTTGGTCTTTACATTTTTTGGACAATTAGGATTATTCTAAAAAACCCAACACAAATACAAATATAAATCCCGAAAGCTCGGGATTTTTGTTTTATGCCAAATATATACTATAATTGAGTATGTGAATTTTTAAAAAATAAAAATATGGTTACACAGGAATTGGTTAATTATATAAAACAATCTTTAATTTTAAATACTCCGGAAGAAGCAATAATAAAAAATCTTCTTTATCAGGGCTGGCCAGAATCTGATATAAAAAACGGATTGCTATTGGCCAAAAATCAGAACAAAGAGATTAATCCTGCAAAATCATATGTTAGAAGTATTTCAGACAAAAAAATCAATCCTAAAATAATAATAATTATTATAGCAATTATCTCTATTATAATGATAGGAATTTTAATATGGTTTATATCAAGAAGTATTAACAAAAATAAAGGACAGCAAGATATAATTTTTGTTGAAGATCAAAAAACATCTGTTAGAAATGGACAACAATCTGCTGTTACTCAAAATATTCCAACAAGTTCTGAATCATCAAATGCACAAAATCAATCTGCACAGGAGAAATATGACGAAGCGGTTAAAAAAAATATGCCAGAGGTGGCATCCAGCTTAAAAATATATTTTGAAAAAAATAAGACATATAAGGATTATTCATTAGATGTAAATGTATTGAGCAGTCTGGGAAAAATTTGCGATACTAAGATCAAGATTGATATATCACCAGATGGAACAAAATATGCCGTTCATAGAAATCTCTGCAGTGATCCATCAAAATCTTTTTGTATCGAGAATGGGCTAGATGGCGTATTAATTTCAGAGACATCTTTTGTTGAAAGGATCTATCACTGCAAATAAAAATAAAATTATAAAAAAACCACCTCTTTCGGGGTGTTTTTTTGTTTTGTCTGATGTTCTATGAAATTTAAACACTAATAAGGCTTATGCTCTTGAAACATACTCTCCTTTTTCAGTATTGATGATAAGTTTGTCACCCTCATTTATAAACAAGGGAACAGAAACCTTAAGTCCTGTTTCCATTTTTACGACTTTACCTCCCGTGCCTGCAGTATCGCCTTTTATTCCTGGTGGAGCTTCAACCACTGTCAAGGTTACTTTTATCGGCAATTCTATGTTTACCGGGGTATCGTTGAAATTTAAAACTGTTACTTCTGTTCCCTCAAGCAAATATAAATTAGCTTCACCGACGACATCTTTCGGAAGAGAAAACTGATCATAAGAGCTGGTGTCCATAAAAACGAAGCCGTCATGTTCTGGATACAGATACTGAGCTTTAGTTTTGGACATATCTGCCTCATCAACTTTATCTGAACCATTGAAAGTCTTTTCTAAAACATTGCCGGTTAAAAGATTTTTCAATTTAGTTCTCAAAACTGCTCCAGCGCGTCCTGTTTTTGAATGTTCTGCATTCATGACTACATAGGGAGATCCTTCCCAAAGTATATTTTTCCCAGATTTTATTTCTGTGATTCCTAGCATGTGGGTAATCGCGAATTATTATTCGAATTGATTCGAATTCTATATCCGTCTTAGTTTATTATTTATTTAACTACAAAAGGAGCCAAAGCCATTACGCGAGCCCTTTTGATAGCTTGTGATAGTGTTCTTTGATGTTTTGTGCAGATGCCGTGTCTTTTTGGCGGATAAATTTTTCCCTGTGAATTCATGAAACGTCTTATGAGATAAGCATCTTTGTAATCTATTTTATCCATTTTTTGATCACAGAAATAGCAAGTCTTTTTCTCCATAGTTATATTGAATATTAAATAATTTAAAAAGGCACATCTTCAATTTTTACTTCATCCTGCTCCTCATCTAGATTGATGGTAGGAATCTCTTCGGCAACAGGTGTTTTTTGGCTGGCAACAGCTCCTGCTCCCATGGCGGCTGCAGCCGCTGTTGCGGCTCCTGAATAATTGCTGCTTCCTTGTGGTCTGGATCCCATTTGCATATTTTCTACTATTATTTCAGTGGTTCGTCTTTCTATGCCGTCTTTACCTGTATAAGAACGCGTTTCAAGCCTGCCTTCAAAATAAGCTTCTTGTCCCTTTGTTAAATATTGGCCGGCAATTTCAGCGGTTCGCCCCCACATGACAATATTGTGGAAATCAGTTTTTTCTTGCTTTTGTCCGCTTTTGTCTTTCCATGTTCTATTAGTTGCAATACTTACTGTGGCTACAGTTTGTCCAGATGGAGTATTGCGTATTTCTGGATCGCGTGTTAAACGCCCTATGAGCTGAACTTTGTTTAAATTCATAATTTTTTCATGAATAATTGTGAATTTTTATATTCACCAATATCCATTTTTTATATATCTAAAAGTTTATCAAGCTGCTCGTCGATATTTTTTGTGTCTTCTTTGGTAATTTGTGGTTGTTCAATTTCTGATGAAATCTGCTTTATAGCTGGTTCTTGAGTCTGATTGTCTTGTTTGGCAGGACGCTGTTGAGGACGGCCAAGGGCTTGTTTTTGATTGGTCATTTCTTGAGCTTTTCTTCTTTCTTTAGCGCCGAGATCAGGAAGATCTTCGGTTTTTACTATCATAAAACGCAGTATATCACTATAAAGATTAAGTTTTTTTGTTATTGCTTCTATTCCGAAATCTGCCCTATTCGTTTCATCGGTATTTTCAATTTCAGGAAGCTCGAAACGCCGAGTAATATAGATGCCTTTATTTTGATGCTTGATTTCATAGGCCAATTTTCTTTTTTCAAAAAGTTCTGGTTCAAGCAGGCTGGCTTTTACTGAAACAAGGAGGGAATTTATATCTCCTTTTATTTTATCAAGATTTGCCTCTTGGCGTTCTCCGACTAAATAAAACAATTCGTACTGCATATTTTTCTTAAATTATTTAATTATTATGTAAAAGTTTCTTTTTAGAATAAAAAAACTACACCCAAAGAAAGTCCTCTCCTGTAGTGCAGATTTTTTTGATCTATCCATTTTTGGCTCAATGGCGGATCAAATAAGGCCTTTCTTGATTGTGCAATGATTATATCAGACAATAAAAAAAATGGCAAGCAACATTACTTGTAAAATTTTTCAATGTTCTATACAATAACTAAGGACTTAAAATAATTAATTAAAAAAATATTATGGAAGATGAAAAGAAAATAGAGGAACAAAATTCTTCTGCTCAAATGTCAAATGAAGAAAAATGCAAATGCGGGGTAAAATGCAATTGCAAAGGAAAAATCTGTACAATATGGCAGAATAACAAAACATTAATTATTGTAGCCATAGTTTTGTTTATTATTATCGCAGGAGTTTTTGCGTTTAAGAATTATCGGGAAAAAGTTGATATAGGTCCAAAAATGATCAAGGAAAAATTCCAGACATTTTTAAATGCCAATACGGCTACTGGAGTAAAAGTAGAAATTAAAGAAGTGACCAAAGAAAACGGTTTATATAAGTTGATGGTAAATGTTAATGGCCAAGAACAACCAGTTTATTTAACCAAAGACGGCAATAAACTTGTCAGCGGTTCTCTGATTTCACTTGATGAAATAGCAAAACAAAACGAATTAGCCAAGAAGCAGTCGGAAGAAAATAATAAGCCAATTCCTAAAGCAGACAAGCCAGTAGTAGATTTATTTGTTATGAGTTTTTGCCCTTACGGCAACAAAGCAGAAGACACCCTGAAACCGGTTTATGATTTGCTTAAAAATAAAGTTGATTTCAATTTCCACTACATTGTATCTGTAAACGGCGACACCGTTGAATCGTTGCATGGCGAAAAAGAAGTAGTCCAAAATGAAAGGGAAGCTTGCGTCCTCAAGGATTACGGAAAAGACAAATGGTTTAGTTTCGTATCCTATGTTAATGCTAAATGCGGAAGTGATGGGTCCTGTTGGGAAGCAGGAGCCAAAACACTGAGTTTAAATTCTTCTAAAATATCTTCTTGTGTTGCTGCAGAAGGTTTGGGATTGATGAAGTCAAACGAAGAAGCATCAAAAGGAGCCAATGCTACCGGATCACCAACAATGAAAATCAATGGGGTTAGTTCAAAAGCAATTTATAAGTACGGAGACCCAGAGTCATATAAGCAGGAAATATGCAATTCTTTCAATGTTGCTCCAGCAGAATGTTCCAAAAAACTGGCAGCCGTCAAGGGAGCCTCAACTTCAGATCAGACTGCAACTCAAGGAGGAAGCTGCAACTAATGCCAATAAATTTCTGATAACAAAAAAAGAGGCCTAAGGCTTCTTTTTTTGTTATGTTTTAAATTTTTAAAATATTGTAAAATGCCGAAATTTTAAAGGAGTAATTCTTTACAATTCGGCTTATTTATGATAAAATTATAAAAGTAATATTGCACATTAGCTGTGTGTATAAGTGCTTTTTTGACAAAGTGGCTTATTTATAATAAAATCAATACATAAAATAACAAAAAAGTGAATATTTTTTCACGCAATTTTTTTAAGCAAGCTAACTTAAGCAGGTGCGTTTAGCGTCTGTCTTAGTTAGCTTGTTTTTTAAATTCAAAAAATAATTAAATAAGTTTAAAAAATATAAAATAATATGAAAAAAATCGTAAAAATGTTTCAGCTCAGGCTGAACAAAAGTGAAATGAAGGTCGCAAAGAAAATTATGGCAATCATAATGGTTCCGATGTTTGTTATTCAGATGTCTTCAATCAATCTTTTGACAATGGGCATGATGTATGCCGGAGCAGATAATGAACCATCTGCCAGCGCCGATGAGGCAGGATCTGTTTCTGAAGATGAAGTTAATTCAGATTCCGACAAAGAAGAAACAACAGTTGATGATGAAAAAGATTCAACTTCCGAAGAAACAGTTGTTGCTGAAGAACCTGCCGCAGAAAATGTTCCATCTCTGACAGACCAGCCATCAGACAACGAAATAGTTGAGGAAGAAGAATCAGACGAAGCATCTGATGAAGAAAACATTTCTACCGAAGAGGCTTCTGATGAAAAGCCGGAATGGAATGTAAGTGACGACGGAAAGACTGCGGAAATCGGACCGGTTGAAAAGGGCGTTACTTATAAAGCTCCCCAAAATGAAGATGTAACGGTTACTTTTACTAAATTGCCTGACAATCCTGGAAACTTGAAAATTGAAGAAATTACTTTGACGGACGAAGAAATGGCTTCACTTGGTGCGCTTTCCAACAAAGCTTATGACATCACCTCATCGATGGAAAATGGAACTTTCAAATACGATTTAACACTGCCTAAACCTGAGAATGTAGACGTGCAGATTGCTTACACAGAAAAATCAGCTGATGAACTGGAAGAAGTCGAACCAGAGGATTTGAAAGTGATTGATGAAGACAAGATTGATGTGAAAGAAGACACAATTGAGGCGAATGGCATTGATCACTTTACTATTTTCTATATGGCTCCAGTTAACACTGGTTCTGTTTCTGCATCAGTTTCTCCTTCATCAGGAACTGCAAAAATCGGAGATACGCTAACTATTACGCTATCATCAACTTTAAATACCTTGACTGTTGGTGCTTGCACTGTGAATAGCAAAAATGTTGCAGGCACATTCGCAGGCCCAGGCGGTAGCGGTCCTTATACATATACACTTACATATGTAGTTGGCTCTGGTGATACAGACCGAGCTTCTGGGACTTTACCAATAAGTTGTTATTTGACAGATGGAGGAACTAATAATCTTACAGTTGCAGACTTTAACGACAGTAATACGTTAGCGGTTGATGCAAATGCTCCAACTTTTGCAAGCGTAGCTTTGGGCTCTGATGAATATGTAAATTCAGCGGAAGCAACTTCCGGGGTTAACATAAATGTAACTACAACCGGCGTAGAAGATGGCAGACAAGTTTCCTGCACCATAACGGATACAGTCGCCGGATCAGTTGGTCCAGTAACCGGAACTATATCTGGCAATGCGGTAACAATAGCTACCGGAGTCCTAACTTCTTTAGCCGATGGATTATTGACAGCCACTTGTTCAGTTTCAGATGCGGCCGGAAACCCAGCTGTTAATGGAACAGATACAGCTACTAAAGATGTTGCTGCACCGACAACACCATCCAGTATTCATATTGCCTCAAACAATGCTACAACAACTTTAGCTAAATCAGGTGATACTGTTACGGTTACTGCGACGGTAGATGCGGGAACTACTGTAACCGGTACTATTGGAGGTCAGGCGACAACTACAAATACAGTAGTCGGAACAACGGCAACACTTACACGTGTTTTGGATGCTTCAGAAACTGAAGGTGCAGGACTTGATTTTACATTAGTTTCAACTGATGCTGCAGGAAACAATGCAACAACTGTAACCAAAGCTAACATTGGTGATGGTTCTGCTGTTGAAACTGACTTTACCAATCCGACATGCCCAGAGCCAACGATTGCTGAAGGCACAAACCCCAACGAACAATATGCAGTTGGAAATGTTATATATTATACAACTAACATTTCCGGAACCGGAGATTTTACAGTTAGTGAAGCTGCAACAGATAGCGGTTCAGGAATTCAGAAAGTCAACTTTCCCGCTACTGGCGATATAGCCGGTGGAGGCGATGTTGCTAACCCCGGACCTTATAGCAGTCTTTATGCCTGGAGCGCTTTAGATTCATATGATGGAAGCTCCACGATAACTTGCTATGACGCAGCAGGAAATACAGCAACTTCAACACTAACCATACATCGAGATAATACCAATCCTTCAGGCTTTTCCGTAGCTTTAGACGACAATGTAGTAAAAGACGGAGCATCAATCGTGGTGACAACCACACTTACGGAAACTGGATCGGGAATAGCTTCATGTCACGCTTATTGGTCAACAGACACCGCAGCTGATGGAGGAGATGTTGATCTTGGCGATCTGGGAACAGATTGTTCTGGTTCTGTAACCGTACCTAATCCTTCAGCTGGAGAAGGGACTTATTATATAGTTGTTTCGGATGGATCCGCACCTACTTTGGGTGTTGGAGACAATGTCGGACTTTTTCAAACTACCGGAACAAGTTCATCAGCGATAACGGTTGATAACAGTTCACCAACTGTTGATGCCGGAGCAGATGTTGTAGCTGCCGCTGCTGATCTTCCAGTCACACTTGATGCTACAGTTGATGCTTCAATCGCTGGTGTCGCTTCTTATGCATGGTCTCAAACTGCCGGACCTGGGACAGTAACTTTTGACGATCCAACCATTGAAGATCCAAATGCTACCGGAGTTTCAGTTGATGGAGATTATACTTTGCAGCTGTCTGTTTTGGATAATTCAGGAAATTCAGCTTCCGATACATTGACATTCACTTATGATTCAACTCCTCCAGCAACTCCAACTATCGATGTAGTTGCTACTGATGATATTATCAATGCTGCCGAACAAACAGCAACGGTAACTGTGACTGGCGGAAATGAAGACGGTTCAACGGTTACCCTAAATGGAAATCCTACAACAATTGTTACCTCAACCACTTGGTCTTATGTTTTAGATGCAGCAGCAATTACCGCTTTCGGAGAAGGAGCTGAAACATTAACAGCAGTTGCTACAGATAATGCTGGCAATCCTAATGCTGTAGATGGAACGAGAGGTATCACGGTAGATACAAGTGCCCCGACTTTTACAAGCGTAGCTCTGGATTCGGATGAATACATAAACTTAGCGGAAGCTACATCAAGCGTTAATATAGATGTAGTTACAACCGGCGTAGAAGACGGCCAACAAGTTGACTGCACCATAACTGATACAGGCACTGGATCGGTTGGTCCTGTAAGCGGAACTATATCTGGCAATGCAGCCACCATAGCTACAGGAGATCTAACTTCTTTGAGCGATGGATTATTGACAGCTACATGTTCAGTTTCAGATGCGGCCGGAAATCCAGCCGTTGATGGAACAGATACTGCCTCTAAAGACACGGTCGTTCCGACATTTTCATTTGCACACTTCGGTGCAGATGGATATGTAAACGCAACTGAAGCAGTCTCGGGAGTGGATATAGATGTAGTTACAAATGGAGCAGAAGACGGCCAACAAGTTGACTGCACCATAACTGATACAGGCACTGGATCGGTTGGTCCTGTAAGTGGAACTATATCTGGTAATGCGGTAACAATAGCTACCGGAGCGTTGACTTCTTTGGCTGATGGAATATTAACTTCTACTTGCAATGTTTCCGACATAGCTGGCAATCCGGCTAATCCAGAAATTGATATTGCTACAAAAGACACCGGCGTACCGACAATATCAAGCGTAGCTTTAGGTTCCGATGAGTACGTGAACTTAGCAGATGCAACTTCGGGAGTTGATATAGACGTAGTTACAACCGGCGTAGAAGACGGCCAATCAGTTGCATGTTTAATAAGCGATACTTTTACATATATTCCTGTGTCAGGGCTAATATCTGGCAATACTGCAACCATCTCTTCAGGTTCCTTATTAGGTTTGAATGATGGAGCAATAGGTGTTGTATGTTCAGTTTCAGATGTAGCTGGAAACACAGCTACTCCTAGACTTGATACAGCCGCTAAAGACGTAGTGCCTTCTACCGTAACAATTTTAACTCCTGCTGTTTCAGCTTATGCCAGTGGAACATCAGTTTTTACATTCTCAAGTTCAGAACCTGGTACCCAAGAATGTAATATAGATGGTGGAGCATGGGAATCATGCGCATCTGGTGATACATTTTCTATGCTTTCAGATTTTGCCGGACTTGGCGAAACAAGCTTTACTTTGAATGTTCGTGATACTGATGCAGCTGGAAATATAGGCACTGATTCCAGGACTTTCACTAAAGATACAGTTGCGCCAAGCGTAACCAATGTTCAAGCTGTGGTTCAAAGCAGTGGAACCGATTTCTATCCATATATCAATGGAAACGTAACAACCCGTATCCGTGCCGACGTTTCAGATGCAGCTTCAGGATTAGATACTACCACTTGCGAATACACACTGGATAACGGAGCTAACTGGTATGCCGGATCTTACAATGTCGGAACTGGACGTTGCATAGCTAGTATCCCAGCAACCCTTACGGATGGCGATGTTTTTACAATAAACATTAGAGTCTCTGATCTTGTTGGCAATATAGGAGAAGGAAGCGCTGTTGTATATACAGTTGATTCCGAAGGACCACATACTGACTCAATAGCGATTAGTCCTGATCCTGATGGTATTTATACCAGTGCTGATCCGACAATAACCGGTACGCTTAGTGATACAGTTTCACCAATCACCAGTTGTGAATACAGATACAGGGTGACTGGTTCCGGAAGCGGAGGATGGACAACTTGGATGAGTGGAACATGGACACCGTCAGGCGATCCAAGAACTGGAACATGCACAGGAAGTATTAGTGGTCTTTCTGACGGAGTTTCGTATGATTTTTCAACCCGCGCAACGGACACATTAGGTCATAATGGCGGAGGCGGGGAAAATAATATAACTAGAACAGTGGATGCAGCTGCACCAATAGTAAGCAATGTTCGAATAGTAAGAACTTCTCCATGGACAAACTATACTCCATATGTAAGAGGTGATGACACATTTCGTATTATTGCCGACGTTTCAGATGCAGCTTCCGGATTGGACATCACCACTTGTGAATACACCCTGGATGATGGAGCCAATTGGTATTCTGGATCTTACAATTCAGGAACTGGACGTTGCATAGCAGACATCAGTCCAACTATTGCGGATGGAACAGTATACACGGTAAACGTAAGAGTCAATGACATGGTTGGCAATCAAGGAACAGGAACACCAGCAACTTACACAGTCGATTCTGCAAATCCAACTACTGATTCAATAACAATAAGTCCGGATGATGGCACATATACCAACGCAAATCCAACACTTACTGGAACAATTTCAGATTCAGTTTCACCAATCGTTGCTTGTGAATACAGATTTAGAGTAACTGGAGATGCATGGCCAGCAAGTTGGTCTAGTGCTACTTGGGATGGATCAAACTGCATCGCAGACCTCAGCGGACTTCTAAGTGATGGTGTATCATATGATTTTGCGATGCGCGGACGCGACAGCGTAGAACATTGGGGTGGTGGAGGAATGAATCACATAACCAGGATAGTGGATGGAAATCCTCCAAGCGTAGATGCCGGGACGGACAAAGTTGTTAACGCCTTATTTACTCAAGATGCCACAGCTTCTGATGATGGCAGTGGAATAGCAACTTACTCTTGGACACAAACTTCAGGTCCCGGAACTATAACTTTTGTATCTCCAAATGCTGAAGATACTGACATATCTGCTGATACTGACGGAACATATGTGGCTAGACTTACAGTGACTGACAATGTGGGTAATTCAGCTTATGATGAGTTCACTCTTATTTGGGACACAACTCCTCCAGTAGTTACTCTTGAAATTGATCCTAGCCATCCAGATGGAGACAATCACTGGTATGTTTCCAAACCAGATGTGACATTGAGTGCAGTTGATTTGAACTTAGACAGGATAGAATATCAGATTGATTCAACTTCAGGAACATGGACAACCTATCCATCTCCTGTAGAGATTGATGATGGTGAATATATGTTTTACTATAGGGCACTGGACTTGGCGGGTAATGTTAGCCCAATAGGGGAAAAGCATATAAAAGTGGATACGCATGATCCTGATGAAGTTGAAGATTTGCAGGCGACATACAAGGAAGATACCAATGGGGTAAAATTAGAATGGGATGCTGATGACTCGGATATAAAAGATGTTTATATATACCGAGGCACGACTAGCGATTTCAAAGTTAACAGCTCTTCGCGTGTTGCTAAAAACGACCATAGTGACGAAGATTTTACCGATTATGATATTGAAAGAGGGGTAAAATATTATTATAAACTCGTTGCGCTGGATGATGCTGGCAACAAAAGCGAAGTAGAGAAGATTTCTATTGAAATTCCAAAAGCAGGTGGGCAAGCCACTGTAGTCTATGAAGGCACAGAAGCATTGCCAGCTGATGCGGTAGTCGAGAGGGAACCTATTGGAGATAATAATGAAATCACGACGCCGAGCGGAAGTGATCAAGGTGGTCAACCTCTAGGATCAGAATCTCAGCAAAAAAAGAAAAGTATTGCAGAAACAAAACCCGCATCTTCATCGCAAAACTGGTGGTATCTATGGTTTACGCTAGGAGTAGCCGTATTAGTTGGAGGAGTTTTGTGGCTGATATTAAAAAGAAAGGATGAATAAGAATAAGATTTTCTTGTAACAAGGATTATGAAAAGTTGAGGTTCTGAAACCTCAACTTTTTTGTTTTGCAAGAGCCAGTTTTAGCCGGATGTATTTTTTGTGTTTTCTGTGATATAATATAGGAAGAATAAAATTGTTAAATTCTGCATAAAAAATCATTTAATGCGGGATCAGACTATATAAATAATATGAAAAATAAAAAAGCAATCTTATTTGTGGTTATTGTTTTTGGAATTTTCATTTTTTTTAAAGCAGCCGAAGCTGTATCTGGGCCTTCAGTTGTAAACGTCAGTTCAGATGGTGAAACTTATAATTTGGATTCAGATGACCCAGTTGTCAGAGTTGATTTTGATGAAGATATAATTAATAAACCGAGAATATCAGTAATATCATCACCTTCTCTTTTTCTTCCAATATCTCCAATACCATCTCCGGCTTACATTTACAGTCCCATATTCGCACAAAATGTTAATGATTGTGATGATGGTGATAGCAAGACTTTTTGTTTTAAATATAATGTACCCTCTTCAACTCAAGAAAAGAAGGTTATATATATTTCTGAAGCCCAGGATGATATAGAAAATAAAATGGCTGAAGATAATACACACACATTTAATGTGGATACCGTTAGGCCTTCAATAAAAAATATCAGTTCAGATGGCAAAACTTATGATCAGTTTTCCTATTTGGGTTCAACTATACCGACCATAAAAATTACTTTTAATGAAGGTATAGACAATATTCCAGAAGTGTCTGTCAGGTCTTCTGTTTTTTTGCTTTCACATACTCAGGATGTAGACAATTGTGGCGATAGTGATGCCAGAACTTTTTGTTTTGATTGTCCTTATGATAACCTGAAGAACGGAATCAATTCAATATATGTTTCTAAAGCCAAAGACAATGCAGGCAACACCATGTTAGAAGACCATAGCCATACATTTAAGATGAGTTTAGGTTTGATTGGCAATTATATAACGACCTTTAATCTTGGTGATAAAGGCTTAATAGCTACTAATGTTTGGGATGGGTCAATTTCTGGCATTGCGATAGAGAAGGCTTCTGGCGTTAAATATATTGAACTAAAAATATCGCACAAATCTTTCGGTTCAGAAGAAATTAACTATTGGAATGGGACAAATTGGCAGGAAGGCGAAACAGCAGTTCATGCTAATGGAAAAGGAGCTTGGAATTATAAAATTCCAGTAACAATTCCTGAAGGAATTTATGGGGTTTATTCTAAGGCTGTTTATAATGATTACAGCACATCAAACTCCTATTCTATTAATATAGTTTATGATATGACTAAGCCCGAAGTATTTGCGTCAATTTATCCTGCAGAAAACGATGGTAATAATGGGTGGTATAAAAGCAAACCAAAAATAACTCTGACTGCAAGCGATAATTATGATGTAGAAGGAATAGAATATCAATTAAATAGTAACTCAGGAACATGGCTAAATTATACTGATCCAATTACTATAGATAACGGAACATGGAAACTTTATTACAGAAGTATAGACAAAGCTTCAAATTACAGCTTTATAGGTGAAAAAGAAATCAAAGTGGATGCAGAAGATCCTAATGAAATCAGTGATTTGGATGCAAAATATGATAGTGAAAATGTTTTTGTAAATCTTAGTTGGAATGCTGATGACTCTGATATAGATATGGTTTATATATACAAAGGGAAGAGCAAGGATTTTAAAATTGATAATAACTCGCGGATTGCTAAAAATGAAAAAAATGATGAAAACTATACTGATCAAAACGTGAAGAGAGGAGAGAAATATTATTATAAATTTGTTAGTCTGGATGAAGTCGGGAACAATAGTGATGCAAAGGTTATCTCTATAGAAATTCCAACAGAAACGGGGTCAGATATTATTATAAACGATGAAGGCACTGAAATATTGTCCGAAGACATTGTTATCGGAGAAAATGCAAATAGCCTGAACAGTAACACAAAACAAGTTTTGGCGGCAGAAATAAATAATAAAAATGAAGATGTAGGTGAAGTTTTGGGAACTGAGTCCAAAAATACTGTTTCTAGCGAAACAGAAGAAAAACCAAAATCATCAGGACAATTTTGGTGGTACGCTTTCTTGGGTGTTGTAATATTTATTCTTATAGTAAATTGGTTGCGGATGAGAAGAAAAAGAGCCTAAAATAAAATCTCCCAAAACCTTTTAGAATGTTTATTCTTTAATCAGGCACTGCTTATCAGCAGTGCCTGATTTTATATCAATCAATAAATAATTAGGTTTACAATAATCATTTTTTCTTATATTATTCATATTTAGCAAGATATATAGTATGCAAGGATAATAAAATGATATATGAAATTTAAATTAGATAACAAATATAAGCCTAAAGGTGATCAGCCTCAAGCAATCAAAAAGCTTGTTAGCGGCATTAAGAGCGGTAAAAAATTCCAAACACTTCTGGGTGTAACGGGCTCAGGAAAAACATTCACAGTGGCGAATGTGATTGAACAAGTGCAGAAACCGACTTTGGTTATCGCACCTAACAAAACATTGGCGGCCCAATTAGTCCAGGAATTTCGGACATTTTTTCCCAAAAACGCGGTGGAATATTTCGTTTCCTATTATGACTATTATCAGCCGGAAGCATACATATATTCCACAGACACGTATATTGAAAAGGAGGCTCAGATCAATGATGAAATAGACCGATTGCGCCATAGCGCGACGTCAGCGCTTCTTTCGCGCGAAGACGTGATTATCGTGGCTTCAGTTTCCTGCATCTATGGTCTGGGTTCGCCGGAATTTTATCGGGAAATAAGTTTTGAAGTGGCTATGGGAGAAAAATTTAATCGTGAAGAAAAAATAAAAGAACTCATTGATCTGCAGTTTCAAAGAAGCGAACTTCTCAGTCGCGGCAAATTCAGGGTGACGGGAGAAACATTTGAAATAATGCAGACCGGCAGGGAAATTGTGACAAGAATAGAAGTAGAAAACGAGAAGGTAAAAAAAATTCGGGAATATGATTTTCTGACAGGCGAGGAGCTCGGAAACCTTAAGCGAACTTTGATATATCCAGCCAAACATTTTGTTGTTCCGGAGCCGCTTATGCAGGAAGCGTTGAAGGATATAGAGATAGAGATGAGAGATAGAGTGGCTTATTTGAGAAAAGAGAATAAATTATTAGAAGCGGAAAGACTGAAGCGTAGAACCAAGCAGGATATTGAGATGATGAAAGAAATTGGTTATTGTAATGGAATTGAAAATTATTCAAGATATCTGACTGGACGGAAAACTGGGGAAGCACCGTATACGCTGATAGATTACTTCGAAAAAGATTACTTGCTGGTTATTGATGAATCGCACGTAACTATTCCACAACTTAATGCCATGTATAATGGTGATCGTGCGCGCAAGGAATCTTTGATTGAAAACGGATTCAGGCTACCAAGCGCTTTTGACAACCGGCCGCTGAAATTTACTGAGTTTGAAAAACATATAAATAAATTAATTTTTACTTCAGCCACGCCTGCAACCTATGAAAAAACAAATTCTGAAAATATAGTCCAGCAGATTATCCGTCCAACTGGACTTCTTGATCCAAAATTAGAAGTCAGATCTGCCAAGGGCCAGGTCAAAGACGTTCTCAGTGAGATAGAGAAAGTTATAGAAAGAAAAGAAAGGGTACTGATTACGACGCTAACAAAAAAAATGTCTGAAGATTTGGCGGATTTTTTGAAAGAAAATAAAATCAAAACCGAATATCTGCATTCAGATGTGGAAACCCTTGATCGTATCCGCATTTTGGAAAGTTTGCGAAGAGGAGAATTTGATGTGCTGGTTGGAGTCAATCTTCTGCGCGAAGGACTGGATCTCCCTGAAGTTTCATTAGTAGCTGTTCTGGATGCCGACAAAGAAGGATTCCTGCGCAGTGAAACCTCGCTGATTCAGACAATAGGACGTGCGGCCAGAAATGTTTCCGGACAGGTCATTCTTTATGCTGATCAGATTACTGGTTCAATGAAGCGCGCTATTGATGAAACAAATAGGCGCCGCAAAATCCAGGCAGAATATAACAAAAAACATCATATCACGCCAGCAACTATCAAGAAAAATATTAAATCAATTGTTGACCACGAAACCAATCCAATGCCAGTGGATGACTATTCTAAACTGGAGTCACTGGAAGACATTGTGGGATACATAAAACAGAGAGAAAAAGAGATGAAAGATGCCGCCCGCGCTCTGGAATTTGAAAAAGCTGCGCTTATTAGAGATGAAATTTCCCAACTTAGAAAATTACAGATAAAATAAAATTTGCCATGTTTAATAATAATAGTTTATGGAAGACAAAATTATAATAAAAGGTGCGCGCGAACATAATTTGAAAAACATTGATCTAGAGCTCCCACGCAATAAATTCATTGTATTTACGGGAATTTCCGGTTCAGGAAAATCTACGCTGGCTTTTGATACCATTTTTGCCGAGGGGCAGAGGAGATATCTGGAAAGCCTTTCCAGTTATGCTCGCCAGTTTTTGGGCCAAATGGATAAACCGGACGTGGACTATATTGAAGGTCTGTCGCCGGCTATTTCAATTGATCAAAAGTCTGCTTCGCATAATCCGCGTTCCACAGTCGGAACGGTGACAGAAATCCATGACTATCTGCGTCTTCTTTATGCTAAAATCGGAATTCCGCATTGCCCTGTTTGCGGACAGGAAATTTCAAAAATTTCAACCGATGAAATTGTTGATCGTATCTTGGAAATGGGCGATAAAAATGAAACACGCTTAATCGAAATTATTTCTCCAATTGTGCGCGAAAGAAAAGGTGAATATTTAACCTTGCTTGATGACATGTGGAAACGAGGTTTTTCTGAAGCTATTGTTAATGGAAAATTATATAAACTGGAAAATTTCAAAGAGATAAAACTGGAACGATACAAGAAACATAACATCGATCTTATTGTCGACAGAATCGA
This sequence comes from Candidatus Moraniibacteriota bacterium, assembly GCA_035390125.1. Classification (NCBI taxonomy): domain Bacteria; phylum Candidatus Moraniibacteriota; species Candidatus Moraniibacteriota bacterium. Next base: position 51,849 of record DAOOTD010000003.1, on the reverse strand, counting down.
AGTAAAGGCTGAAAATTTAAGCCGAATATTTGAGGGTGTTGAAAAAGCACTGAAAATGTCCGAAGGATTGGTAAAAATCAGTAATCAGGAAACAAAAAACAGCAAACAAGCAAAAAACGAAGTTGTTTTTAATCAAAAGTTATCTTGTCCTTTGCACGATGTAGAATTTCCTGAAATGGAGCCGAGGCTGTTCTCGTTCAATTCTCCATATGGTGCCTGTCCAGCTTGCGAGGGGCTGGGGTTTAAAAAAGAGATAGATATTGAAAGAGTCATGCCTGACACAAATAAGACAATCGCTGAAGGCGGTTTGGCACCCTGGAATTTCAAAAAAAATAATTACTACGGCGGCGTTATTTTGTCAGTAGTCAGATATTTCAATATTCCTGACAATGCCAGATTGCGCGACATGCCTAAAAGAAAGCTAGATCTGCTTCTTTATGGAACAGCTGATCATGAAAGCATGGTTTCTGAGGAAAAAGCGGAAGAAATCCCAATAACAATTCGCGCCAAAACCGGCACTAACTGGAAGTTCTATATGCAGTGGCGGGGAATAGTTGGTTTCCTGCAGGATCGTTATTTTAAAACCGAATCCGATGCAGTTCGCGAAGGGATTGAAAAATATATGTCGCAGAAACCATGCTCAACCTGTAAAGGCGCCAGATATAAGAAAGAAGTTTTATTTGTTACAGTAGGAAACAAAAACATATATGAAGCATCAATCATGAGTATCCGCGAATGTTTGAATTTTTTTCAGAATTTAAAATTAACGCATCGCGAAGAATTGATTGCCGGCAGAATTCTAAAGGAAATTATTGCACGGTTGGTTTTTCTCAATAATGTCGGATTGGATTATCTGACATTGCATCGGGCTGCCTATTCATTGTCAGGAGGAGAATCACAAAGAATTCGTCTGGCTTCGCAAATAGGTTCGCAATTGGTCGGGGTTTTGTATATTTTGGATGAACCATCAATTGGTCTCCACGCGCGCGATAACGCGAAACTCATCGAAACGCTCCGTCAACTTCAAAAAATAGGAAATACTTTGATTGTCATTGAACACGATGAGGAAATGATGCGCTCGGCTGATTGGCTGGTGGATATCGGACCAGGAGCCGGAAAACATGGCGGGGAAATTGTGGCCGAAGGAACGCCTGAGGAAGTTATTAATAATCTAAAGTCTTTGACCGGAAAATATTTGCGGGGAGAACTGGAAATAGAAATTCCAAAATTTCGAAGAGATGCAAATAAGAAAAAAAGAATTGTAGTTCGCGGAGCCGGAGAACATAATTTAAAAAATATTGTGGCGGAATTTCCACTGAAAGTTTTTACTTGCGTGACCGGAGTTTCAGGATCCGGAAAATCAACCTTGGTTGAAGAAACATTATATAGGGCATTGGCCAATAAATTGCACCGCTCATTGGATGCGCCGGGCAGGCACAAAGAAATAATTGGCATTGAAAATATAGACAAAGTGATTATGATCGATCAGTCGCCAATTGGAAGAACTCCGCGTTCCAATCCGGCGACATATACGGGACTTTTTACGCCGATACGCGAACTGTTTGCTCAGACGAAAGATGCCAAAATGCGCGGTTATGGTCCGGGAAGATTTTCGTTCAACATTCACGGCGGGCGATGTGATAATTGCAACGGTGAAGGATTTTTGAAAATAGAAATGCAGTTTATGCCAGATGTCTATTTGCCCTGCGATGTTTGCAATGGGAAAAGATATAATAGGGAAACTTTGCAAGTTAAATATAAAGGGAAAAATATTGCTGAAGTTTTGAAAATGACAGTTTCTGAAGGCGTTAAATTTTTTGAAGCTTTCCCTAAAATACACGATCCACTTGCAGTGTTGGAGGAAGTGGGATTGGGCTATATTGAACTAGGACAGAGCGCGACCACTCTTTCTGGCGGGGAAGCGCAAAGGATAAAACTGGCGGCGGAACTTTCGCGGCGCGCGACCGGAGATACTTTGTATATTTTAGATGAGCCGACAACCGGGTTGCATTTTGAGGACATAAAAAAATTACTTAATGTTTTGAACCGCTTGGTTGATGCGGGAAACAGCGTTGTCGTAATCGAACATAATATGGATGTCATCAAAACAGCCGATTGGATCATTGATATGGGTCCGGAAGGAGGCGACAATGGCGGGCGAATTGTTGTTACAGGTCCGCCGGAAGAAATTGCCAAATACCATAAAGAAAGCTATACGGCAAAATATCTGAAGGACGTGCTGAAGAAAAAATAAAGTAATTTATATCAGAAGCTTTTTTGAAAATAAAATAGCGCAGAGCTTGGATAAGCGCTGCGCTATAGGATAATTGGTGATAGAATTTCCCTTAATTAATTTGAACCGGACGAATGCCGCGCCAGTCAATCATAAGTCCATTAGTCCATCCCCCGCAAAGTCCGGCAAATTCTTTCCATTTCTGATTCTCGTATTTTTCCAAAATCAGATAATGCGAAGTTTCTCTTTGGTCATGCAGGCTAATCCTGTAAATTCCAGGATCAATAATTCCTTTCATGAATCCTCCGAAATTTTCAAAAAACTCAATTGTTTCATGCACCTCAAAGGGTACATTTTCTCTTGGACAAACGAACATGCATTTGTCTCCTGGGCGGCAAAAAAATAGATTTTGCGCCCCAAATTTGTCTAACAGATAATTTATAACTTTCGAGCTTCCATTTTTAACACATGGTTTAGACGATACAATTTCCTTTTTCATTGTTACTGCATACATCATACACATAATCACATTCCTCCCCTTTACATTGTATTTTTATATGTTTAATTGTAATATTATTTGGCTACATAACTTTTAAAGGACTACAATTTTGAATTTTATATATTTTTAGAAAAATGTCAAAAATTAAAGAAAAAATAAATAAACTGCCAACTGAACCCGGAGTGTATATCTTTAAAGATAAATTTGGAAAAATCCTTTATATCGGCAAAGCTACCAGTTTGCGCAGCCGGGTCAAATCATATTTCCAGGGACGGGACGTAAGAGGCGAAAGAATCCTTTCCATGGTCAGGCAGGTTGCGGATATAAAAACCCAACAAACAGACTCAGTTTTGGAAGCTTTGATATTGGAAAGCAATCTGATTAAAAAACACCAGCCAAAATACAATATAGACCTTAAAGACGGCAAATCATTTTCTTATTTTGTGATTACGAAAGAAAAATTTCCCAGGGTTATCATATTGCGCAAAACTGATTTGGGTAAAAATAAAAATATTACCAGATATACATTCGGCCCTTATACTTCCAAAAAGCAGATGGAAATTGCGCTTAAAATAATACGCCATATATTTCCTTTTCATTTGAATAAACAACAATCCGAAAATGGCTGTCTAGACTTCCAGATAGGACTTTGTCCCGGACCCTATGCAGGCGCTATTTCTGGAAAAGATTATATGGCTAATATTCGCAATATAAGGATGATCTTGGCTGGCAAAAAGAAAGGATTGATTAATACCTTAGAAAAAGAAATGCAAACGGAAGCCAAAAAACATGAATTTGAAAAAGCAGCGGAGCTTCGCAATAAAATTTTCGCCTTGCAACATATCCGCGATATTGCTCTAATCACAAAAGATTTTGAAGAAAATACGCGAACCACGAACCACGAACCAAGAATTTTTAGAATCGAAGCTTATGATATCTCAAATATTTCAGGAACAAATGCAGTTGGCAGCATGGTTGTTTTTTCAAACAATAAGCCTGACAAATCACAATATAGGAAATTCAGGATAAAAACTGTGGCTGGGATAGATGATGTGAAAATGATGCGGGAAATTTTAATTAGGAGATTCAATAATGAATGGCCCATGCCTGACCTTATTCTTCTGGATGGAGGGATTGGGCATCTCAATATGGCTGATAGGCTGTTGCATAAAAAAATGGGTCTTGCTGTATCGATTGCAGCGGTAGCCAAGGGGCCAATGAGAAAAAATGTCAAAATAAAAATTTCCAATGATAAATCAATTTTAAATTCTCAAATTTCAAATGAAATCGAAGAAATTTTAGATGATAAAAACTTAATAAAAGGCATAATGGATGAAGCACATCGTTTCGCTATTAATTTTCATAGAAAAATAAGAAAAAAGAATGCTTTAATTTAAAAATAAAAAAGACTTTCTAGTGCAATAGTTTAGGGGTTTACAATTATCGTTTTTTCTGGTATCATTTTTAATTAGCGAGTATTTAATGCTTATATAAAATATGTCTTCAAAAAAATCTTCTACGAGAAAGAATACAGGCGACATCATTATCAAGGGTGCACGCGTAAATAATCTTAAAAATATAGATGTTGATATCCCGCGTGACAAATTTGTTGTAATTACTGGACTTTCTGGATCAGGAAAGTCCTCTTTAGCTTTTGATACGATCTACGCCGAAGGCAATCGTCGTTATATGGAAAGCCTCTCTTCATATGCCAGGAATTTTCTTGATCCATCAATAAAGCCAGATGTAGATAAAATTGAGAATTTGAGTCCGCCAATATCTATTGACCAAAAAAGCATTTCTCGTTCACCTCGCTCAACAGTCGGAACTCTTACAGAAATCTATGATTATCTAAGAATTTTATTTGCCAAAGTCGGAATACCTCATTGTCCGCAATGTGGAACATCTATGCAAAAACGTTCTAATAAAGAAATTTTAGATGAAATTTTGTCATTTTCTCATAATACCCAAATTGCTATTCTGTCGAAACCAAAAGATAGCATGAACAGCAGAGATGCCTTAAAACATATTCAGCAAATGGGATATGCAAGAATTAGAATAAAAGAGAAAATTATTCCTGTTGCTGAAGCTCTAATGTCGATTGATGAATATAACAACGCAGAAATAGAAGTGGTCATCGACAGGATTGTTTTGGATAAAAAGAATCCAGATATTGAAAGAATAGCTGATTCAATAGAAACAGCTATGAAAATAGGGGGGAATTCAATGAAAGTACTTTTTGATAATTCTAAAGAAAGCAATTATAACCAGGATTTTTTCTGCAGCAATTGTGGAATTAAAATAAAAGAAATAACCCCCAGACACTTTTCTTTCAATAGTCCAGAAGGAGCATGCAGTGTGTGCAGTGGTTTAGGTTATATATTAAAAGTTAATGAGGAATTGGTTATTCCTAATAAAAACCTTTCTCTTATGGAAGGTGCGATACAACCATGGAGTAAATCAGGCGGAAAAATTAGCGGACAGAATTCCCAGCTGATGATATTGAAAGATGTTTCGAAGAAATATAAATTTTCAATGAATGTTCCTGTTAAAAAACTCTCAGAACAGCAACTGAGAGTAGTTCTTTACGGAGATGAAGAATTCAGTGGAGTTATACCGATGCTTGAAAATAAATATTTTGAAACAAAATCTGATTATGTACGTGCTGAAATTGAAAAATATATGACCGAACATGTATGTGAAGCCTGTGGTGGCAAAAGACTGAAAAGAGAATTTTTGGCTGTTGAAGTTCAAGGAAAAAATATTAATGATTTAGTTTTGATGAGTATTGATTGTTTGGATGAATTTTTTAAAAACTGGGAAAAATGGGATCAAAACAGCCAAGAAAAAGAGATAAGTCGTTCTATAATACGTGAAATTATTGGTAGGCTCGCATCACTCAAAAATGTAGGATTGGAATACTTGAATCTTGGAAGAAGCGCTCAAACTATTTCCGGCGGAGAAGCGCAACGCATAAGACTAGCAGCACAACTCAATTCTCAGTTGATGGGCATAGTGTATGTTTTAGATGAACCATCTATAGGACTTCATAATCGTGATACTGAAAAACTTATAGATACCATGAAAAAACTTCAAAGTGTGGGAAATTCAATTATTGTTGTAGAACACGATGAAAGCATAATAAAATCAGCAGACTGGATTATTGATATGGGACCTGGAGCAGGAGAAGAAGGCGGAGTCGTTGTTTTTGAAGGTAATTATAAAAAACTTTTGAATTCTAATAATATTACAGCTCAGTACCTATCTAAAAAGAAAAAAGTTTCCAATAAAAATAAATACCGGAATGGCAGTGGAAAATTTATAGAAATTCTAGATGCAGAGGAGCATAATCTTAAAAAAATAGACATAAAGATCCCACTTCAGAAATTAGTTTCAATTTGCGGAGTTTCAGGTAGTGGAAAGTCTACTCTGGTGAAAGATATTCTATCCAAAGCTCTTTCCCGCCATTTTTACGGAACTAAGGAACTTCCTGGCAAACATAAAAAAATAAAAGGCTTTGAGAATATTAAAAAAGTTATCAGTATAAATCAAGCTCCTATCGGAAGAACTCCGCGTTCAAATGCGGCTACATATACAGGAGTGTTTTCACATATACGTGATTTGTTTGCTGAAACGGAGGAAGCAAAAAATAGAGGGTACACTGCTAGCCGATTCAGCTTTAATATGAAAGGTGGACGCTGCGAAGTTTGCCAAGGGGAAGGACTTAAAAAAATCGAAATGCATCTGCTTCCTGATGTATATGTAAAATGTGAAGCTTGCGATGGCACAAGATTTAGTAAAAAAACACTAGAGATAGAATACAAAGGATTTAATATTGCGCAGATTTTAGACATGGATGTAAGATTAGCTCTCAAATTTTTTACTCGCAATCCCTTAATTTCAGAAAAATTAAAAACAATGGAAGATGTGGGCTTGGGATATTTGAAACTTGGCCAAAGCGCCACTAACCTTTCTGGCGGGGAAGCGCAACGCATAAAGTTAGCTACAGAATTAGCACGTAAATCAACTGGCAACACCTTGTATATTTTAGATGAACCTACTGCCGGGCTTCATTTTGAAGACATAAAGAAGTTATTATCAGTTTTGAATGCATTAGTGGATAAAGGGAATACAGTTATTGTGGTTGAACACAACCTGGATGTGATAAAAGACGCAGATTGGGTTATTGAACTCGGTCCTGATGGTGGAGAATCTGGGGGGTATATTACATTTGAAGGTACTCCTGACAAGCTCAAAAAAGATAAGAAAAGCTGGACGGCAAAATATCTTTAAAAGATTGTAATTATAAAATTTAAAAAAGAAGCAATAACAAAGCTAACACTGAGAAAGTAATATCATTAAGTGCATTTCTTAAATTCCATTGTCTTTCACTGGAAAAAGGTGGATACTTGTGGCACCAAACATGAAAATCGTGAATTTTTTTAAGAAAAGGCCAGCGAAGAATCCAGTACAGCACTGTCAGCATATCAGGAAATAATGAAAAAAATGTTCCTAAAATTATATTGCGTATGGCTGTATAGTCAAAATTTTTATAATTTATAAAACAAAAAAGGAATAACATTCCAATACTGAAATCTAATAAAGCTTTCCACCAAATATTTTTAATACTCGTTTTTTTATGAGGTGATTCAATATATTCTCCGTGTCTAAAATGATCCATTAGAAAATGAAGCGGAATAACAATGGTAACTATGATCCATGGATTCGGAATATTTTTACCCAAGGCAGCTCCGATCAAAGCATGAGTAGTTAATATCATATTATTGTTTTTATAGAATTATGAAAGGAATTTTACATATTATAGCCACTCCTATTGGCAATCTGGAAGATATTACACTGAGAGCTCTTAGTACTTTAAAAGAGTCTGATCTGATTGCGTGCGAAGATACCAGAGTGACAAGTAAATTGCTTTCTCATTATAACATATCCAAACCTCTTGTTTCCTTGCATCAACACAGTGGAAAGATTAGATTTGATAGAATTATATCGGAACTTAATGCCGGAAAGAATATAGCTTACGCTAGTGATGCTGGAACTCCAGGAATTTCTGATCCAGGCAATAAACTTGTAGCCGCAGCCATTGCGGAAGATATTGATGTCATACCAATTCCCGGAGTAGCAGCCATGACTACTCTCATAAGTATAGCCGGGGTAGATATGCAGCAGTTTGTTTTTTTAGGCTTTCCTCCTCATAAAAAGGGAAGAGAGAAATTTTTTAAATTATTATCTGAAACTAAATATCCTGCTGTGTATTATGATTCTCCGCATCGAATTTTAAAAAATATTGAATTATTGAAAAAAAATGGCTTGAATAAGCATATAATAATAGGACGCGAAATGACCAAGCTATTCGAAGAAATTATACGCGGGAATTTTGCTGAAGTTTCTGAATATTTTACAAAAAATCCGAGTAAACTAAAGGGAGAATTTACAATTATTATATATTAAATAATATCAAATTTATTTTATAAGCATGCCAATAGCAGGGGCATGTTTTTTATAATTAAACTGTGCATAACTAAACTTTTTCTATATTTTATTATTTTCGATTGAAGTGGTATAATTTTAATATAAAAGACTCTTTTTAAATAAAATTAAAAAATAAAAAATGAACAAAAAACAACAAATGGCTATACTAATTGGTATAGCAGTCATAACCCTTATTATTGTAGGTGTAATTCTTTTAAATGCATATAGTGAAAAAGAAACAAATTCGCAAGTTCAAAATGAAAACCAAACTTCAGCGATTGATTTAAAAACCCAGCAGCAACTTCAGGAAATGGATGAGTTGAGAAAGCAACAGGGAGTTTCTGCTCCAACACAGGAAGAAGTGGAAAAACAAATAAAAGAATTGGATAATATCCGCGAGAAATCAGACATAAAGCAAGATGTCCAAACAGAAGAGGAAATTAATGAAAAATTAAAAGAATTATAATCTTTTAAGACAATTTTTATAAAAAATGTAAAAAATTGCCAAAAACAGAATAACTTGAATATTTATTAAAGTAATTAAAAAATAAATAATTTAAATATAAAAAAATGTCAAATAAATACGAAAACATTTCAAATAAAATTTTGATTGGAATAATTGGAGTTTTGATAATTGTGATAATTTTTTCATTAGGAATTATGGTTGGATTAAAAATTTCCAGTCAAACATCGTGTCTCTCTTCTGCTAATTATGGAGTAAATAGGATCAATGGCAATGCCATTAATCAGCCATCAAACTTGCTGTCTGATAAAGAAACAAAAATTGTCAGTGGTACAATTCAAAAAATAGACGGCAATAAATTGACATTTAAAATTAGTTCAGCCAATTATTTATCAGATTCAAAAGCAGACATTAGGACAGTTACAGTTGATTCAAACACCAAAATAAATTTAGTTTTTGAAAAAGATCCAGCTCAATTTAAGAAGGAAATGGATGCTTTTGATGAAAAAATGAAACAGCTACAGGTTAAAAACGATCCTTCTCAAATAGAAAATATACCATTGTCTCCAAGTCCTTTTGAAAATAAAGAGATAAAATTATCAGAGCTTAAGGAAAATCAAAATATCACAGTTATGGCTAATGAAAACATAAAGAATAAAAAAGAATTTATAGCTATTCAGATAGATGCACAAGAAATTCCTAGTATAGTAACCGATGCCAATGTGGATGTAACATCTATTGCTAATACCATAAAATAAAACAATAATAATTAAATAAAAAATAAATAAATGAAAACAAAAAATATTACATACTGGGCAAGTATAGCTATAATTGCGACAATTGTTGGCTGTACCGTTCAGTTTGCCAGAGCTTGGACTGAACCGACTGCAACAGCGCCAAATGGTAATGTTGGCGCGCCAATAAATACTGGTACGGCTCCTCAAGTTAAAAATGGATCTTTAGGCGTAACAGGTGCATTGCAAGTTAAGGGAACGGTGCTTGTAGATGGTAATTATGGCGGTTCAAACCGCGTAGTTTTCAGAAATACCGATACGACCTATTACAGCGGAGGACATCAATGGGAAATATATCCTAGCGGAGGGGATGATGGGAATATTTCTTTTTTTGACAGAACAACTGGAATTTCACCCTTGATTTTAGGAAATAATGGTATTGTAACGGTTAATGGACCTAGGCCTATAATATTTAGTCCTACTGGCAATAATGTTGGAAGTATTAGTATAAAAGGTGATACTGGTGGATGGAATATGGGTTATTTTTTTAGAGGCAGCTCAAACACAAATAGAGGAGGTTTTGGGGTCTTTGGTGCAGCTGATTCCTTAAATTATTATTATATTGGCCCATCCTACACTTCGCCTTACATGACATTGAATAGCGCCGGCAATGTTGGAGTTGGCACAACCAGTCCTACTGCTAAACTGGATATTAGCGGCAAGGTTAAAATTACTGACGGAACCCAGGGTGCAGGCAAGGTGTTGACTTCCGATGCCAATGGTTTAGCTTCGTGGCAAACGCCAGCAGCTGGTGGCGGTTCAAGTCAATGGGTAACAAATGGAACATCGATTTATTATAATAATGGCAATGTTGGAGTTGGCACAACTAGTCCTTTATCTAAACTTTCCGTGGGAAGCGGTGGAGATAGTAATGCTGCCATATATGGTACAGGAACTTATGGCGTTGAAGGTTATAGCACTGCTGGCAATCAAAACGGAGCTGGTGTCTATGGGAAAAACAGTGCTTCTTATGGACTCGGTGTTAGAGGCGAGGGTTCTAGGGGTGTTTATGGTTACGGAAACGTTGGTTCTGATGCTGTTGGCGTTGTTGGTCAAGGCGGTATATACGGTGTATACGGAAATGGCAGTACTTATGGTATTTATGGTTATGGACCAACCGGTATCCGCGGAGAAGGTGTTACTGGTGTTAATGCTTGGGGTAGTGATTATGGAGTTTATGCTACTGGTGGAGGATATGCCGTCGTTGCTAACGGAGGCAACTATGGTGTTGTTGGTACTGGAATTATAGGTATTTATGGAAAAGGAACATCTACTGGTCATGATTTTTACGGAGCTGGACCTAAGAGTTATTTTGCCGGCAATGTCGGTATCGGTACAACCAGTCCTACTGCTAAACTGGACATTAGTGGCAAGGTTAAAATCACTGACGGAACCCAAGGTGCAGGTAAGGTGTTGACTTCTGACGCTAGTGGATTAGCTTCATGGCAGTCCGCAGGCGGGTCATGTGCTTGGAGTGGTTGGAGATGTACTTGTTTTGGGGATAATGAGGGTAGTGTCGAAGGAGCTATAACATTTGCTGTAAAGTGCGTTAATGGTGTTATAGCAAGTACGGCTATACCTAACTTCTATCTGACTTCAGGAGACGGAGTTTGTCAAACATCAGCACCAGCAGGTTGTAGTAGTTATCAATATGTAAATAGTAATAATACATGGCATTCAGAACTTTTACAGTAATTTTTTGAATAAAATATAAATTATGAAATTAAAAACAACGAAGGGTATCTCATATTGGGTAAGCGTAGCTATAATCGGAATAACTCTTGGTTGTGTCATTCAATTTGCCAAAGCTTGGACTGAACCGACTGCAACAGCTCCAGATGGCAATGTTGGCGCCCCAATAAATACAAGTGATATTCTCCAAAACAAGGCAGGAAGCTTGGGTGTTAGCGGAGCATTTTTAGATGTTTTAAACAGTCTTTTTGTTCATGGTAATGTGGGAGTTGGGACACAAACCCCAAATCCAGATAAAGGCGCTAGCGGAAACATAGACGTTAACGATGTTTATTTGAGAAGTACTGGTAAGTGGTTGAGCGAAATGAGTATCAGTGGAAACGCGGGTACTACCATAGGACCTCTCTATACTAGAGAAGTTAAAACCACTGATCCTATATATTGCTTTAGCGGTGATACGATGGTAGGTGGCGGTTGCTGGGGAAGAGATGTATGCGATGATAGTGACTCTTCTGGTTATGGGGGCAGGCCCATTGGAGAAAATGGATGGCAATGTATGAATATAGGTTGTACAGACGTGACAGCTTATATTCGTTGCACAAACAATTCAGGGAGAATATTTCTTTATGGAACATATCATTCTACTGATGATTGTACTAGTGCAGGTGGAATCTTGGTGAGTGATGGAGATAAGAATTTTTGTAAATTTTCTCAAAGCAGTTGTCCAAGTGGATGGTCATCATATAAAAATTATTCAACTACTACTGTAAAAACTTGTAATGGAACAACTAATAATGTTTCAAAATGTCCAGCCGTTTCTTGCACTACTGGTAGTCATGTATTCAGTAATGCTTCTGCGGAAACATGCAAAGTCGATAATTATAGATACATAAATTATTGGTTTGATTATACATGTTCGGCATATGATACTTCAACTTGCACAGCAACTATTACTGAAAGAGGATGTTATTAAATAATAAAAAATTAAATTAAATATTCCGGATTATACTTTTTATTAAAAATTAATTTTTAAAATATTTATTAATTTTAACTTATGTCAAAACAAAAAAAATTTTTAATCAAATATGGAATAGCAGCAATTGTTTTTTGCATGATTTTTGCTGTAGCAAGCATTTTAAAAGTAAATGCCGGAACATCAGAAAACGGATCAGGTTGGCTTTGGGGAGGAAGCGATGACGGAGCTGGGAATAAGACGGGTGTTGGCTGGATTAGCGCTAATAATATAAATTCAGGGGCAGGAGGTAGTGTTTCTTATGGCTTAAATATACCAACTTCTTCTTCTGGAGGTGATTTGAGCGGATATGCCTGGAGCGAAAATTTGGGGTATATTGCCTTTGATAATTCTGGCGGATATCTCAGTGGCTGTCCTGATGGTAATTGTGTGTCAAAACGTGTTGCTGATAACACTTTGCAAGGCTGGGCAAGGATAGTGAGCATTGCAGATGCCTATAAAGTTGGTAATTCAGGAGGATGGCTAGGTTGGATAAAACTAAATGGTACAGCCCAAAACGGGTCTAAATATGGAGTATTAGTTGCATCAGATGGAAAACTGAGTGGGTATGCTTGGTCAGATGAGTTAGGGTGGATTAATTTCAGTGGTAGCTCAACTGGTCCTACTGTTTATCCTACTTGTACTCTGCCTTGGGGGGGAACAATAGATAATGGTCAATCAGTTGATGCCTACTCCTCAAGTTCAGTAGCCTGCGGATCATCCTGTGATAGTGTCAAACAAAATAGAACCTGCACCAATGGAGTCTTGAGCGGAACAGCCACCAACCAAAACTGCAGCGTAGCACCTTGTCCCTGCACCACGCCTTGGGGCACAACTGTAGCTAGCGGCAGTTCAGTCGACGCCTATAAAGACAGCTATGCACCTTATGGATCAGAGTGTGTCAAAGAAACTAGACAATGCACGGATGGAAGCTTAAATGGTTCCTATACCAACCAGAGCTGCTGTCAGGCAGATAACTGCGAGCAAAGAACCTGCCAAGGCAAGCAATGCAATAATGGCTGCAAGCTTATGGATGGCGTCAAAACTGACGGTGCCTGCTGTGTCTCAAATGGTTGTGAAAAAAACACCTGCAAAGGCAAAACTTGCGATAATGGATGTATTTCTAACGCCTATGGAACCAAGAAATGTTCCGGCCCAGTAGGCCCAGGTATTTGGACGGAAGAATAAATAGAATTTATAAAAAATGCCCCTACCAGTTGGGGCATTTTTCTATTGCCCAAAAAGCCTGACCATGTATAATTAGTATATGAAGAAAAACATCAAAAGAATTATAAAAGACGCTATTTTAAGCATGAAAGAAGATCAAGTTTATCTTGATTTTAATATTTCTGATATTATTATTGATTATCCTAAAAATGAAAAATTTGGAGATTATACTTCAAATATATGCATGATTTTAGGTAAAAAAAATAAAAAAAATCCGCTAGAAATAGCAGAACAAATCAAGCAAAAAATTATAAAAAATAGAATAGAACATTTTGATAAAATAGAGATTGCAGTTCCGGGATACATAAATTTTCATCTATCAAAAAAATATTTGCAAGAAGTTGTCAGGAAAATAAATAGTGAAAAAAATAATTTTGGAAATTCAAAAGATGGCAATGGGGTTAAAGTAAACAATGAGTTTATCTCTGCTAATCCGACGGGGCCACTGCATTTGGGCAATGGCCGAGGTGGTTTTTATGGCGATTCTATTTCAAGGGTCCTTAAAAAAGCTGGCTTCGAGGTTATTAATGAATATTACGTAAACGATGCCGGAGAGCAAATTGAGAAGTTGGGCCATAGCGTGCTAAAAGACGGAGAAGCTACTTATGTTGGAGAATATATTGATGAATTAAATAAAACATACGGAAATATTTCCAATATAAGAGAGGCAGGAGAAAAAGCTGCTGATCAAATTTTAAAAAAAATCAAAAAAACAACATCTGAAAAAATGCACATTTCTTTTGATATATGGATGAATGAAAAAGAAATTCAAGAAAAAAAATATATTGAAAGGGCAATTGAACTTTTGAAAGACAAAAATTTAACTTATGAATCAGAGGGGGCTGTTTGGCTTAAAACAACTGAGTTTGGTGACGAAAAGGATAGAGTTTTAATAAAAAGTAATGGGCAAAAAGCCTATTTAGCAGGTGATGCCGGATATATGCTGAATAAGATCGAAAGAGGTTTCAAGAAAATTATTATAGGACTCGGAGCTGATCATCATGGATATATTACTCGTCTTCGCGCTTTAGCTAAAACGCTTGGTTTTATTGGTGATTTCCGTGTCATTATATCTCAGATGGTGCGCCTTATAAAAGATGGTCAAGAAGCCAGAATGAGCAAACGCGCTGGCAATGTCGTGTATATTGATGATCTTATTGAAGAAATAGGCCATGATGTTACTAGATTTTTCTTTCTTTTATATTCTCCAGACACACATATGAATTTTGACTTAAGCTTAGCTAAAGAACGTTCCCAAAAAAACCCTGTATTTTATGTGCAATATGCTCATGCCAGAATATGTAGTATTTTAAATAAATCTAAAATTCAGGATAAAGCAGATTTATCCTTATTAACGCACGAAAAAGAGATAGGTCTTATAAAAGAATTGAATAAGTTCCCGGAATTAGTTGAAGAAATTTCTTTCAGCTATGAAGTTCATAAATTACCGCATTATGCAATTAATTTAGCTGATAGATTTCATTCTTTCTATGATGCGTGCAGAGTTATTGATGAAGAAAATTATGAATTAACAAAGAGTAGACTTTTATTGGTGAATTCTGTTAGAATTGTATTATCAGAAGTCCTGAATTTGATAGGTGTCAGTGCGCCGACTAAAATGTAAAAATAACAAATATATGCGAATAGGAATTGATGCTAGATCCATATTAAATCCCGAAAAAGGGGATGCTATAGGTATCGGACATTATACGTACCAGCTCATCCGTCACTTGCTGAAAAATGATACAGAAAATGAGTATGTAATTTTCTTTGATTTTCGTGTGCGTGAAAAAGATGTTAAGAAGTTCACAAAACCAAATGTCCAGATAAAATTCTATCCCTTTTCTGATTATAAAAAATATCTGCCAGGGGCCTATAATGAAATTTTAGGCACAGCTACTCTGCAAAAAGAAAAGCTAGATGTTTTACATACCACGTCTTCTTATAATAGGATCCCAATGAGTTATTCAGGTAAAACAGTTGTAACATTTCACGACATGGCAATCTTCAATATCCCTCAATATATACCAGCAGTAAAAAGAGCGCGAGATAGGGTTATAAATAAACTTATGGCTCGCAAAGCCGATAAAATTATTGCGGTTTCTGAATCTTTAAAAAATGATGTTAAAAAATTTTTAAATGTAAGTGATGAAAAAATATCCGTTATTTATAGCGGTTTGGATGAAAGATTCTTCACCCAGCCGAATATGGATGAAAATAAAGTTTTAGGAAAATATGGAATCAATAAAAAATACATACTTTTTTTAGGAACCCTTGAGCCTTCAAAAAATATCTCACGCTTACTGGAAGCTTTCTCTATTTTTAAGCGTAAACAGAAACAGAAAAAATCTAATAAATTCGATTATCAGTTAGTTTTAGCAGGAAAACGCGGATGGTTATCGCAAGAATATCAGCAGATAATCAAAGATTTAGGACTGGCTAAGGATGTTATATTTACTGGATATGTGGTTGGCGATGAATTGGTACCATTGTTTCATGGAGCTGAATTTTTCGTTATGCCCTCGCTTTATGAAGGATTTGGCATGACAGTGCTAGAAGCCTTTGCAACTCAAACGCCAGCAATTATCTCGAAAGTGGCATCTCTCCCAGAATTAGCTGGTGATGCCTCATATTTTATTAATCCACTTAATACAGAAGAATTGGCTGAAGCCATAACTCTTTTTGCGGGTGATGAAAGTCTTCGTGGACAATATCGTGCAAAAGGGCTTGAACAGGCAAAGAAATATAATTGGGATAAAACAGCTTTGGAAACATTAAAAATCTATAAAAGTTTTAATAAAAATTAAAAAATAGCGAGAAAACAATTTTTGCTATTTTTATTTTTAAAAAAATAATTTTATGTCGCGGGAAGAAAAGAGACATCTAATTGAAGTTCATGTAGCCGGGATGTGTTTTAGGGAAACTAAAAATAATATAGAAATCTTGATTGCTAAAAGGAATAATGATCGGGAACTTTATCCTGGGAAATGGGAATGTGGGGGAGGGCAAGTCTTTCCAGGGGAAAACTTCGAAGAAGCAGTCAAAAGACAAATAGCTGATGAACTTGGAGTTGTTGTAGATAAAACTATTGTTTCTGGAATATATGAAATTGAAACTCCGCAATTAGAACAAAAAAAGATTCCAGGAGTGAGATTTGTCTGTTTTTTTGACAAATATGTGAATGGGAAAGGGCCACAAATAAATCCTAAAGAATTTTCACAATGGAAGTGGCAGTCACTGGATAATTTAAATGATGTTGATTTCATAAACGGGATACAGGATGAAATAAGAACCAGTTGGGAATCTTATGATAAGTGTAAACATGTGTATAGAACATGAATGATTCTGGGTTTGATTTTTTATTTTTTTTAGTTATAATAAGCGTATAAAAGCCATAATAGAGACATCACTCTATTGCCGTAAAATAAGGCAGCTGTGAGAAGAAATCCGTCCTAGCTAAAGGCTTTGAGCGGCAAGTAGAACTCATCGGGTAAGCCCGTAATAGCACAAATTAAGTCCCGTTATATTTTTGATGGGAAAAATAAGGTGGTACCACGCAGAAGCGTCCTTATAACTTTTTAAGGATGTTTTTTATTTAACAACAAAGTATGTTTAAAATAATGATGAAAAATAATATTTTGCTATTATCCATAATCTGGCTGATTGTTGTAAATGCCGCTGGCTTATTGGCAGTAAATAGGCTAAATCTAAAAGCAGACGATGCTTATTCTTGGATTAGTGCAGAAAGATATAACCAGCACAAGTCATGGAACATTATTAATATTCATTCACGCTGGGATTCTAATTGGTATATAAATTTAATTGAGAACGGATATGAGAGAAAAGCGGACGATACTCTTTCTAATTTAGTTTTTTTACCATTGTATCCGCTACTTGTTAAGATAATATCTATGTTTAGCTTGGGTAACATTGCTTTTGCTGGATGGATAGTTAGTAGCATTTTCCTTGTTTTATCTTGCATGCTCATGGCTAAGATGATAAGAGAATTTCACAAAGAATCAGATCCATTATTTTCCGTTTTTTTGCTACTTATTTTCCCAACAGCTTTTTTCTTGAATGCGGTATATACAGAATCACTATTCTTATTCCTTTCATTGGGAGCTTTTTATTTTACCTTTAAGAAGAAATATTTTTTGGCAGGCATTATAGGTTTTTTAGCTTCACTTACCAGGGTGACAGGAATATTAATTTTTTTGCCACTCGTCGTTCAAGTTCTTATAAATGAAGGAATAAATTTGCAAGGATTGAAAAAGTCATTACCGCTACTGCTTATACCGACAGGGTTATTATTGTTTTTTGCATATCACTGGGTATTTTTTGGAGATCCACTTTTATTTTTTAAGATTGAAAATGCATGGGGAAGGTCATTTACTTTTAACAAAGATCATTTTGTATTTTTATCCAACGCTTCTCTATCAAATTTTTATCTAGATATTATATATTCAATTTTCAGTTTAGGAGTATCGTTATATCTTTTAAAAATAAAAAAATATCCCTATGCAATATATATGGCTAGTACAATATTAGTTGCTTTTGCTACGGGGACATTAATGAGTATAGGAAGGTATATTTTAATATTATTTCCTATTTATATTTTAGGAGGTTCTATCAAGAGCGAAATACTAAAATACTCTTGGATAATAGTTTCAGCAATGCTAATGGCTATGAACACTTATTTATTTGTAAATTGGTATTGGGCAGGCTAAAATAAATATAACTTATTTTTTATTTAATTTTATGTTTAAAAAAGTTGATGCCAAACAAAGTTTTCCAAAAATGGAAGAAGAAATCCTGAAGTTTTGGGAGGAAAATAAAATATTTGAAAAGTCAGTAGAAAAAAATTCTCCCGAGAAATCTTTTATTTTCTATGAAGGTCCTCCGACAGCTAATGGAACTCCTGGTCTTCATCACGTTTTAGCGCGGGCATTCAAAGATGTTGTGCCAAGGTATAAAACCATGAAAGGTTTCAGGGTGGAAAGAAAAGCTGGCTGGGATACGCACGGATTACCAGTTGAACTGCAAGTGGAAAAAGCTTTAGGTCTCAAAAATAAACAAGATATTGAGAATATAGTACCAGGAGACAAAAGGCAGAGCATTATTGAATTTAATAAAAAATGCAAAGAATCAGTCTGGGAATATAAAGATCTGTGGGAAAAATTAACAAGGCGCATGGGTTATTGGGTGGATATGAAAAACCCATATATAACTTATGAAAATAAATATATTGAATCGGTCTGGTGGGTAATTGCGCAGATTTTTAAGGCCAAAAACAAAAAAGGAGAAAGTCTTGTATATAAAGGGCATAAAGTCATACCCTATTGCTACCGCTGTGGAACTGCACTTTCTTCACATGAAGTTGCCCAGGGCTACCAGACGATTAAAGATAATTCTGTTTATATAAAATTTAAGCTTACAGAAGAAAAAGACACCTATGTTTTAGCCTGGACAACAACACCTTGGACATTGCCAAGCAACGTGGCATTAGCAATAAATACTGGTGTAACTTATTGCAAAGTAAAAATTGATAAAAATAATTTTTTTATTTTGGCCAAAAACAGGATAGAAGAAGTATTAAAAAATTCAAAATATGAAATAATCAAGGATATTTCAGGAAAGGATTTATTAGATCTGAAATATGAACCACTTTACAGTGTATCTAAAGAAAAAAATGCTTATAAAATAATCCATGGTGATTTTGTTTCCACAACAGATGGAACAGGAGTAGTTCATATCGCTCCAGCTTTCGGAGAAGATGATGCTAATGTGGGCAGGGAAAATAACTTGCCTACAGTGCTGACTGTTGACGAAGAAGGAAAAATAATAGTCGGTTTTGATGTTCCTGGAGAAGGAATTCCAGTAAAAAAGAAAAATGTTGTCGGAAAATTTGAAGTCGATGAATTGATTGTTGAAGATTTGAAAAAAAGAGGATTATTTTTACAAGAAGAGCTGTATGAACATGAATATCCTTTCTGTTGGCGCTGTGACACCCCGCTTATTTACTATGCAAAACCATCTTGGTTTATTCGTATGAGCGAATTATCTGATGATTTAGTAAAAAATAACGAAAATATAAACTGGATTCCTGAATATATTAAAGAGGGGCGATTTGGCGAATGGTTGCGTGGTGTTAAGGACTGGGCTATTTCTCGCGAACGTTATTGGGGAACACCGCTACCACTTTGGCAATGTGAATGCGGGGAAATAAAAGTGATTGAATCCCAGAAAGAATTGGAAAGCGCATCTGGCATAAAAATAGAAGATTTACATAAGCCTTTTATTGATGACATAAAAATAAAATGTTCTTGCGGTAAGGAAATGATAAGAACGTCAGAAGTGCTGGACGTTTGGTTTGACAGTGGATCAATGCCATTGGCACAATTTCATTATCCTAATGGTGCCAATGATGAAGATAAGAAAAAAATTGAAAATGGAAAATATTTTCCAGCTGATTTTATTTCTGAAGCAATCGACCAAACTCGTGGCTGGTTTTACACGCTACATGCCATTGCTAATCTTTTATGGAAAGCCGGCAAAGTTCCAGAAGGCAGAGCTTTCAAAAATGTTATTTGCCTAGGGCACATTGTTGATGCAAAAGGTAAAAAAATGAGCAAGTCCAAAGGTAATATTGTGGATCCGATGAAAATTATGGATGAATTTTCAGCTGATATGCTGAGGTATTTCCTTTATACCGTCAATCAGCCAGGAATGACTAAAAAATTTGATGTTAAAAACTTAAGAGACATAATGAACAGGGTTTTCCGCATGCTTTGGAATTCCTATTCCTTTTTTGTGATGTATGCGAATATCGACAAGTTCGAACCTTCTGTAAAAAATAATGCAAAAGTTACCAATCTATTAGATAAATGGATAATTTCCGAGCTTAATATTCTTATTGAGAATGTTGATAAAAAGCTAGGAGATTACGATATGTACAATTCAGCTTATGCAATTGAAAAATTCATTGATAATCTTTCCAATTGGTATATACGCAGGAGTCGCAAAAGATTTTGGAAATCAGAGGATGATGATGACAAAAACCAGGCTTATCAGACCCTGCATTATGTACTAGTAGAGTTATCTAAATTAATGGCGCCATTTTGTCCGTTTATTTCGGAAGAAATTTATAGGAATTTAACCGTAGAAGAGTCTGTGCATCTAGCAGAGTTTCCAATTGCAGATAAAAATTTAATCGATGAAGGGCTGAATGGAGAAATGGAAAAAACAAGAAATATAATCACGGAAGCCCTGCAGCTTCGTGCTAGAGCAGGAATAAAAGTAAGACAGCCGCTTCTTGATTTAAAATTTAAAAATCACGATATAAGAAAAGAGCTTATAGAAATTATAAAAGAAGAAGTTAATGTAAAAAATGCTTCTTTTGACAAAAGTATTAAAGAAAATTTGGAATTAAATACTGAAATCACTGAAGATTTAAAACTGGAAGGTCAAGCCAGGGAAATCATTCGTTTTATCCAAGAAATGCGCAAAGAAGCAGGTTACGAGGTTGACAATCGCATATTTTTGGGCTATACTGGAATGTTTCAGGTCTTTAAAAAATTTAAGAATTTAATAGCCAAAGAAGTTTTAGCCAAAGATATAAAGTCAGAAGAATTAAGCAATTTTGATCTCGAAAAAGAGGCTAAAATTGATGATGAAAAAATAAAATTGCAAATAAAGAAAGCCTAAAAAAGGAGGATACATGAAAAAAATTCTCGAAGAAGAATGGGAAACTTTCATGAGCGCCATAGAAGATTGGACGAAAAGCTGTGGTAGAAATCCTGTTTTATGGATTTTTGCCGTAATACTTTTAATTGCTCTCGCAGCTTCTTGTGTGCTCGGTTTGCCATTTAAGTTTATTGGTCGCTTATTTGATTAAGTATAAGGTCTTGCAAAACAAGGCCTTTTTCTTTGGCCTAAACATAATTTTATGCTTATAATTAAGATATGGAATATAAATATACTGGAATTATTTTGAATAAACGTGATGTAGGGGAAACTGATCGTACATATACGATTTATACTCTTGAAGGTGGGAAAATAAAATCCCTGGCTAAAGGAGTTAGAAAATCTAATGCCAAATTAGCTTCTATGCTTGAAAATATAACTTTGGCAGACATAACTATCATTAAAACCAAAGGAATTGGAAAAATTACTGGATCTATTGTTGAAAATAATTTCACAGCCGTAAAAAGTGAAAGTGAAGCAATTCTGGAAGTTTTTTCTGCGTTGGGTTTATTTGAGAAATTGGTTGATTTTGAAAATCCGGATCGTTTTATTTTTGAACTTCTTAAAAATTATTTAGAAACTGTTAATATTTGTGCTGTTAATAAAGACAAGAAAAAGCATGTTCTGCTAAAATTAGGCTTCATCGTCAAACTATTGTCCGAACTTGGGTATACCATAGAAGTAAATTCATGTGTTGTTTGCAGTAAAAAACTTTCCGAGAGTTCACCCATATTTAATGCAAAACATGGGGGAACATTGTGTTTTTCTTGTGCTGAAAAAAACCAAGATGCGGCAATTATTGTACGTGCCAATGCTATAAAAATGATACGATTGTTTTTACAAAATAAAATGAATACTTTGGCAAAAATACAGGCTACTAAAGAAGATTGTGACAGCACTCTTTTGGTAGTTAATGAGTTTTTGAGGTGGAACAATTAACTTGAAAAACACTCATTTTATGGTATTATAAAAACAGGTATAAAATAAAAAAATATACAAAAAATTATGTCTCTAAATGATCTCAATAAAGAACTGTATAAATATGATTCAAATGTAGTTCCTGAGCGCATCCAGGAAAGGAACGAATATAATCCCAACAAATCTCTTCCCGAACAACCTAGTCCTTTTGACGAACAACAAAACTGGAGCAGGCCCAAAAAAGGCCTTTCGCCTGAACAAAAAAAAATGATATTGATAATTTCATCAGTCATTTTATTGTTTATTATTTCTTTAGCTGGATATTTTACTTATAATTGGTGGAAAAAAAGTGCATTTAATCAAGATCGGGTTTCGGTGTATATTGACGGACCTAGGGAAGTTGATAGCACTGCACCCACTAAGTACACAATACATTATAAAAATGATAATCGTATTGCCTTGAAAAATGTTGAGATTAAATTAACTTATACTGAAAATTTTCAGCCATCATCTGACAATGTAAATGTTAAATACCTAAGCCTTGGTTCAAGTCTGATAAATATAGGCACTATAGAACCAAAAAATGAAGGAACGGTTGATTTCAAGGGAAATTTTTATGCCCCCAAAGATTTTCCTGCTAATATGCATGCATCTCTTATTTTTACTCCAGCTAATTCTTCAGAAAGTCTTTCAACGGAAAGTGAAATTAGCGTAAGAATAGCTGGTTCACCAATTTCAATTAATATAATGGCTCCGCAAGAAATAGTTAGTGGAAATGAAGTTGAGTATGTGATTGAGTATAAAAACAATGATATAAAAAATATAAGTGATTTACAAATCAGGGTTGATTTTCCTCAGGGATTTGAATTTAATGATGCGCAACCAAACCCATCTGAAAAAAATGCATATTGGTATATACTGAGCCTAGAAGCAGGGCAAAGCGGAAAAATAATAATTCATGGTCAGCTTGAAGGCAAAAGTGGAGATCAAGAAACTATTTCTGTCTCACTCGGGCACATTGGAGAGGATGGAAATTTTTCAATTTTTGATAAACAAGAATATAAAACTAACATAATTTCTCCTATTCTTACAATAAATCAATCTTTATATAAAAAAGATTCAAACTTTATTTATGCTGGAGAAAAACTTTCTTATGTAATCCAGTATGTAAATACTGGTTCTGTGGGTCTTCGTGATGCTATTATAACCGCTCAAATTAAGGGAAATATTCTTGATTTTTCAAAAATAAAAGTAGACAGAGGATCTTATTCCGAACAAACAGGGTTAATAACCTGGAAAGCATCAGAAATTCCAGAGCTAAAAAATATTAGTCCTCAGGCATCAGGATCAGTTGGCTTTTCAATCCCTGTAAAAATAATGATTCCTGTAGAAAAAGAATCTGACAAAAACTTTATAGTTTCTTCTGTTGCAAAAATAGATAGCCCAGATATTCCAGTGACCAATAATGCGAATAAGATCATAGGCAGTGATGTTTTAAAGCTGAAACTTTCATCAAAAGTACTTTTTAATGTCCAAGGATTTTATAATGATTCAAAGATTTCAAATACGGGTCCTATGCCTATCAAGGTGGGATCACCAACTACTTTCTCTTTGCATTGGTTGGTTGATAATATTTCCAATGATATTTCTAATACAAAAATAATATCATCATTGCCATCGGGAGTACGCTGGACCGGAAAAGTATATCCAGAAGGTGAGAAAATTTCATACAATGAAAGAACTAACGAGGTTATTTGGGATGCTGGTGATATAAATGCGGCGACGGGAGTTTTAAAGCCTAAACGAGAAGTTGCATTTCAAGTTGAAATAACTCCACAGCTAAACCAATTTGGTCAGTTCATTACACTTCTCAATGAATCTGTTTTAAGCGCAACCGATAGTTTTACAGGACAAAATATAAACATAAAAAAAGAGAAAAAAAATACTCAGCTTTCAGAAGATCCCAAGGTAGGGTATGCCGGTAAGGTCATCAAGTAATCTAATAATTAAATTTATTCTATACGTTCTAACGTATTGATTATGATGTTATCTCATGGGAATTAAATTATTATCGCAACAAAAAAAGCATCGCAAGGGTATTTTATATACTAAAAACGGAGTTATTAAAACCCCGTTTTTTATGCCTGACGCAACCAGGGGTTTTGTTAGGTCTCTTTCCGAGAATGATTTAAAAAAAATTGGCATGGGTCCTATGGTTGTAAATACCTATCATTTATACCTTCAGCCTGGGATTAAAACTATAACTAAGTCGGGTGGTATCCATAAATTCATGAATTGGAATAATCCACTTCTATCAGATAGTGGAGGTTACCAGGTTTTTTCCCTTATTCATAAAAATCCAAAAATGGGCAAAATTACTGATAAAAAGGTTATTTTTAAATCGCCCTTGGATGGATTAAGGCATGAATTAACGCCAGAGAAAGCCATGCAAATACAGTTTGATTTAGGGGTAGATATGATGGTTTGCTTGGATGACCCACCGCCAAATAATTACAGCAAAGAAAAAATAAAAAAATCAGTAGAAAGGACAATTTCTTGGGCCAAAAGATGTAAAGTTGAATATGGAAAACAGATTGAAAAAAGAAAAATAAAACAAAAAAATCGACCACTTCTTTTTGGGGTTATTCAAGGAGGGGAATATAAGGATTTAAGGAAATATTGTACAGAAAATCTTATAAAAATAGGATTTGACGGTTATGGATTTGGAGCTAGGCACGTTGACAGTGGAGGAAAATTTTTAAAAGACGTTTTGGAATTTACTGCTGATCTTATTCCTGAAAAATCATTGCGATTTGCCTTAGGTGTAGGAACTCCAGAAGATATTGTTAAATGTGTGCATATGGGATGGGATATGTTTGACTGTGTTATTCCAACAAGGGAAGGAAGGCACGGTAGGTTATTTATTTGGAAAAAAGAAGACATACAAAAAAAGGATTTTTATAAAACAATAAATATCAGAAATGAAAAATTCAGGAATGATTTTACACCTATTGATAAAAATTGCAATTGCTATGCTTGCCAAAATTATACTAAAGCTTACCTTAATCACTTAATTAAATCAAAGGATCCTCTTTTTTTGAAATTAGCTTCATTGCATAACCTAAATTTTTATCTGGAATTAATGAAAAAGTTACAGTAAGGAGTGTTAATGTTTTGGTAAGTTGAAAAATCGGTATCAATACCGATTTTTCTCTATTTTTGTGTTAAATTTTTCTTTGCTATTTTTTATGTTTTAAAAAAATAAAAAACATTTGCCCCTTTTTGTTTTTAAAGGGTATAATTAAAAAATAATAAATATAGCCATAAACTAAAAAATGATATTGTTATATGGAAAACCAATTGCCGATAAAATTCTGAATCGCTTAAAAAGCGATATTTCAATGAGCAACAAAAAACCAGGGATGGCTGTTATTCTGGTTGGAAAAGACGAGGCTTCGCATCTTTATGTTTCGCTTAAAGAAAAAAAAGCCAGGGAAATAGGCATAAATTTTCAAAGATTTGATTTGGAAGAAAATATTTCTGAAAATAAAGTTATAGATCTTATACAAAAAATAAATAATGATAAGAACATTCACGGAATGATTGTACAAATGCCTTTGCCAAGAATTCTTAATGCTAAAAAAATAATATCCAATATCGATCCGAGAAAAGATGCCGACGGCTTTTCCGGTAAAAGTGCACTCAGTCCTGTTTTTCCTCAGGCAATTTTATTATTGCTGGAAAGCAGCGGAGAAAATTTAGAAAGAAAAAAAGCAATAGTTATTGCTAATTCTGATGAATTTGGACAGACTATGGCAAAAATGCTTTTAAAAAATAACATTCAAACAGAATATCTTATTGCAAAAAATATGTCTGAAAATATGAATAAAATCAGAAAAGCTGATATTGTAATAAGCGCTGTTGGACATTGTGGATTATTAAAAGGAGAAATGCTTAAAGACAAAGCCATTGTAATTGATGGTGGAATTGAAAAATTTAATGGGAAAGTTATAGGAGATGTTGATTTTGCTTCAGTAGAAGAAAAAAATGGTTTTTTGTCTCCTGTTCCAGGAGGAGTAGGCCCTGTCACAATTGCCTGTCTTTTGGAAAACGTATATTTGGCTTTTAAGGCTCAACAAAAGGAAAATAATTGATAAAAGTCTTTATTTATGGTAGTATAAACACATGAAAAAATACGATCATAAAAAAATTGAACAAAAATGGCAAGATTACTGGGGGAAAAACCCAGAGCTATATTTTGCTGAAAATGATTCAAAAAAAGAAAAAAAATATATTTTAGATATGTTTCCATATCCATCAGGAGATGGTTTGCATGTCGGACATGTGGAAAGTTATACGGCGACCGATATTCTTTCCAGATATTCAAGGATGAAAGGCCTAAATGTTCTGCATCCTCAAGGCTGGGACGCTTTTGGATTGCCGGCAGAAAACTACGCAATTAAAACAAAAATTCATCCATTAGAAACAACTAGAAAAGCCATTGCGACTTTCAAGGGACAAATGAACAGAATGGGTTTTTCTTATGATTGGTCGCGAGAAATTTGTTCAGCTGATCCGGAATATTATAAATGGACGCAGTGGTTTTTTCTTCTGCTTTATAAAAACGGATTAGCTTATAAGAAAAAAGCCAAGGTAAACTGGTGTGAATCTTGTCAGACGGTTTTAGCTAATGAACAAGCAGAAAGTGGAATCTGTGAAAGATGTAAGAATCAAGTTATTCAGAAAGATATGGAACAGTGGTTTTTTAAGATTACTGATTTTGTTGAAGATAAAGGAAAAACATCCGGACTTATTAATGGATTGGATAAAGTTGACTGGCCGGAGTCAACAAAATTAGCGCAGAAAAATTGGATAAACAAATCAGAAGGCGCACAGTTTAAAATGCAGATTATCGACACAGATAAATATCTGGAAGTTTTTACCACACGCTTAGATACAGTTTTTGGTATGACTTTTGCCCTGATTGCTCCTGAACATAAAGTAATTTCAGATCTTAAATCTCAGATCTTGAATTGGAAAGAAGTTAAAAAATACGTTGCTGAAGCTAAGAAAAAATCGGAACTGCAAAGAATTTCAGAAACTAAGGAAAAAACAGGCATTGAATTAAAGGGAATGAAAGTTATTAATCCATTTACGAAAGAAGAAATTCCGCTTTTTGTATCTGATTTTGTATTAGCGCACTATGGCACAGGCGCAGTCATGGCTGTGCCGGCTCATGATGAAAGAGATTATGAATTTGCCAAGAAGTTTAATTTAAAAATAGAAGAAGTCATAAAAAGCAGAGAAGGAGAATCATCAATTGAAAAAAGGGCTTATACGGAAGATGGTATTTTAGTAAATTCTGGCGAGTATAATGATTTAACATCAGAAGAAGCCCGTAAAAAACTAACCCAGTGGCTGGAAAAAGAGGGAATTGGTCATGGAACTGTAAACTACAAATTGCGGGACTGGTTAGTTTCGCGTCAAAGATATTGGGGTGCTCCAATTCCAATAATTTATTGTGATAAATGCGGTGAAGTTCCAGCACTGGAAAAAAATCTGCCGGTTCTGCTTTCGGATGATGTTGACTTCATGCCGACAGGCGAATCACCATTAGTGAAATCTAAAAAATTCCATGATGTTAAATGTCCTAATTGTGGCGAAAAAGCCAGAAGAGAATCAGATACTATGGACACATTTGTTTGTTCATCTTGGTATTATCTGCGTTATAGTGATCCAAAAAATGACAAAGAATTTGCTAGTCTGGAAATGCTGAAGCAATGGTTGCCGGTTGATTTGTATGTCGGAGGAGCGGAACATTCAGTTTTACACCTGCTTTATGCCAGATTTTTTACCAAGGTTTTGCATAACTTAGGCTATGTTAACTTTGATGAACCATTTTTAAAGCTAAGACACCAAGGCATAATTTTAGCTGAAGACAGTCGTAAAATGTCTAAGTCTTTCGGCAATGTCATTAACCCGGACAAAGTTGTGGATGAATATGGCGCTGATGCACTTAGGATGTTCGAAATGTTTATGGGTCCACTAGAAGCTATGAAACCATGGAATACAAAGGGAATAATTGGTATCGTGAGATTTTTAGAAAAAGTTTGGAATTTACAATCAAAAATCAGCGATCAAAACATAGCAGATAATAATGTTCAAATATTGCTCAATAAAACTATAAAGAAAGTTACAGAAGATATTGAAAACTTTAGATTTAATACTGCAATTTCACAAATGATGATTTTAGTAAATGCCATGGAAAAAGAAAAGGTTTTAATGGCTTCTGAATATAAATTATTCCTGACTGTTCTTAGCCCTTTTGCTCCACATATAACTGAAGAGCTTTGGTCACAATTGGGTAATAAAGAATCAATATTTAAAGAAAAATGGCCAGAGGCTGACGAAAAATATCTCAAAGAAGAAGAAATAGAGATGGTTGTACAGGTAAATGGAAAATTACGTGACAAAATTTTTGTGGCACCAGACGTGACGGAAGACGAAGCCAAAGAAACAGCCTTGGAAAGGGAGAAGATAAAGTCATTTATTGAAGGCAAAGAAATAAAGAAAATAATTTTTGTTGCTGGCAGACTAATAAATATCGTAATCAGTTAAAAATAAAAAATTATGCAAGCAGTGATTTTAGCCGCTGGAAAGGGAACACGGATGCAACCATTAACGTATGATATTCCCAAGGCGATGCTTTTAGTTAAGGAAAAACCAATTTTGGAGTATACTATAAATTTTTTGCCAGAAATTGTTGACGAAGTTATTATTGTTATTAATCATCTTGGTGACCAGATTCAGAAATATTTCGGAGATGAGTTCAATGGACGAAAAATCAAATATGTTGTGCAGGAAAAATTAAACGGCACCGGCGGGGCAGTGCATACCTGCAAAGATTTATTAAAAGGCAAGTTTATGGTGGTTATGGGAGACGATCTTTATTATAAAGAAGATCTAAAGGATCTTCTGAATTATGAATTGGCAATTTTAGCTTTCGAAGTTGAAGATTCAACGAGATTTGGTGTTTTAAAAACTGATGAAAGTGGTCATCTGATTGAAATAATAGAAAAGCCTCAATTAAAAGAAAAAGCTTTAATTAGTACAAACGCCTTTGTATTAAATGAGAAATTTTTTGATTATGACCTGGTTCCCATTAGTGAAACTGAATTTGGTCTTCCTCAAACTTTGGCCAAAATGGCGCAAGATTATCCAGTAAAGATTTTGCAGGCTTTGCAATGGTTGCCAGTTGGTTATCCCGAAGACATAAAGAAAGCCGAAGAAGTTATAGATAAATTTATTTAGCTATGGCAAGGAAAAAGATCGTTACAATCGGAGGAGGAACTGGCAGCTTCACTCTTTTAAACGGTTTGAAAAAATATCCAGTAGATATTTCTGCTGTAGTTTCCATGGTGGATGATGGAGGATCGACGGGGGTATTAAGAGATGAACTCGGAGTTTTGCCGCCAGGAGATGTCAGGCAGTGCTTAGTGGCGCTTTCAGAATCTTCCAAAGAACTTAGAAATTTAATGAATTATCGTTTCGAAAAAGGAGCACTTAAGGGGCACAGTTTTGGTAATCTTTTTATTTCTGCACTAGAAAAAATAGATGGCAAATTCTCGAAAGGAATAGAAACGGCTTCCAAAATATTAAATGTAAAAGGAGAGGTGGTT
Organism: Candidatus Moraniibacteriota bacterium; assembly: GCA_035390125.1. Classification (NCBI taxonomy): domain Bacteria; phylum Candidatus Moraniibacteriota; species Candidatus Moraniibacteriota bacterium. The sequence continues at coordinate 22,099 of DAOOTD010000003.1, read as the reverse complement.
CCAGTGACAGATCAAGATGTTAATCTTTTTATTCAACTTAAAAATGGTAAGACATTAAAAGGCGAAAATGAAATAAATCATAGTTTTGAAATAGAAAAAAAGGGAATAAAAAAAATATATCTTACCCCCAAAGCCAAAGCCAACAAAAAAGCCATTCAAAAAATATTAAAAGCCGATATGATCGTTATTGGTCCAGGAAACTATTATTGCAGTATAGTACCTAATTTATTAGTAAAAGGTATTTCGGAAGCTATTATAAAATCAAAAGCCAAGGTTGTTTTTAACTGTAATTTAGTTAATAAAAAAGGTCAGACAGAAAACTTCAGTTTAGAAGATTATATTACTTCTCTAAATAAGTTTATAGGAAAAGAAAGAATTGATTATGCTACTTTTAATTCAAAAAAACCTAGAGAGAATTTAGTGAAAAAATATGCTAGTCAAAGGCAGCTTCTTATAAAATTAAAAACCAATTGTGATGCAGAAGAAAAAAAGAAAATAATCTGTGCCGATCTTTTAAGCGCTGAAAAACCGAAGTATTCTAAGGCTGATTATTTGGCAAAAAAAAGATCTTTCATACGTCATGATAGCGAAAAATTAGCTAAAATTTTAATGAATATTTTAAATAAAAAACGATGAAAGTTTTTATTGATTTTGACGATGTGTTATTTAACACAAAAAAATTTATTGAAGACATAGAAGTAATTTTCCAAAAACATGGAATATCCAAAAATATTTTTTATGAAACATACCAAAGCGAGGATAAAATTTCCAAAACAAATTATGGAAATATGTTTTCATATAGTCCATCGCTCCAATTTAAAAAAATTAAGAAAAAAATAAAGATAGATACTAAACAATTGGAAAAAGATTTTAATGTTCTTGTAAAGAATACAAAAAAATATATTTTCAAAGACGTGGATAAGTTTCTTAATAAAATGGGAAAAAAAGATATTTTTATTCTGTCTTTTGGAACAAATAATTTTCAAAAGGAAAAAATTAAGAATTCTGGGATAGAAAAATATTTTAACAAAATTATTGTTGTTGCTTATGCCGAAAAGAGTAGGGCTATTGGAAAAATAATAGGAAAATCAAGGGAAAGTTTCTATTTTATTGATGATAGAGTAAGTTTTTTAGAAGAAGTTAAAAATAAATATCATTTTTCTAAAACATTTTTAATTAGAAGAAAAGAAGGAAGATATGGAGACAAAAAAAATAAATATTGTGATTTCTCTGCTAATAATTTGAGAACAGTTTTAAAAATAATAAAAGAAAATGCAAAAAAATAATTTAAAAAACAGTATTGTTCAGTTAGAGAAAAAAGATAATGAAAAAACCCTAACTCTTTCAGAATTTCGAAAAGAATTGGGCATACCTTTAATTTTGGCGAAGAAGCTTATTGTTTGGGGAGAGGTCGAAGCCGTGAAGGCACTTGATGGAACTTTGCGCATTACAGCCCCAGAAGTAGCTATTGCTAAAAAATTCATCGGAACACCATTGAATAAAGCCCGTCTTTTTGTGAAAGCTTTAGGTCCTGGACTTATAACCGGAGCTTCAGATGATGATCCATCAGGAATTGGCACATATTCATCAGTTGGTGCAGCCTTTGGTTTATCTATTATATGGATGGCTGCTTGGCTTTTACCTATAATGACTGCTATTCAAGAGGCATGTGCTCGCATAGGAGTAGTTACTAATAAAGGTCTGGCTGGAGTTCTAAAAACTCATTATAATCGGAAAATTGTGCTTAGTGCTGTAATTTTGCTCATAGTTGCGAATATCGCCAATATTGGTGCTGATCTTGGAGCTATGGCTGCGGCAATAGGAATGTTTACTAACTTTAATTACTATATAATAATTGCTTTGCTTGCGGCGGGTATAACTCTGCTAGAAATTTTTGTGCAATATCATCTTTATGTAAGAGTACTTAAGCTGCTTACCATTTCTGTATTTGCCTATGTAATTACAGGCTTTCTTATCAATCCTGACTGGGTTTTGATTTTTAAAAATTCTTTAATTCCACAATTTATTTTTGATCAAAAATATTTATTTGCAATGATAGCGGTTTTTGGCACAACAATCACTCCTTATTTGTTTTTTTGGCAGGCGTCAGAAGAGGTAGAAGAAAATAAATTGCTTAAAAATTATCGGAAAAGCAAAAAGGGAATATATAGCCGCATCTCCCACATGCGCACAGATGTTTATACAGGGATGTTCTTGGCTAATATAGTTTTTTTCTTTATAGTGCTGACAACCGCGCAAGTACTTTTTGCAAATGGCATAACAAATGTCAATTCAGCGCAAGACGCGGCTTTGGCATTAGCGCCACTGGCTGGAAAGCACGCAGCTTTGCTTTTTGCATTAGGAATTATAGGTACAGGTCTCTTGGCGGTTCCAGTTTTGGCTGGTAGCGGAGCTTATGCTCTTACTGAAATCCTTGAATGGGAAGAAGGATTAGAAATGAAGTTTTTGCAAGCAAAGGGTTTTTATTTTATTATTGCGCTATCCATTATTTTCGGTGCATTCATTAATTTTTTTGGCCTAAATCCAATCAAAGCGTTGTATTATGCGGCATTTCTTAATGGTGTCATAGCTGTTCCGCTCATGTATCTAATTATGAAAATTGGAAATGATCCAAAAATAATGGGTGATGAATGCCATCCTGCCTGGGTAAAATTTTTCGGATGGTTTGCGGTTATTGCAATGACTGTTGCTATTTTAGCAATGATTGCTTCACAACTTATATGAAAAATATGCATGAATTTGAAAAAAAAATTGTAAAAATACTTAATCAGCATAAATCAAAAACTTTAGATTTATTAAGCTCTATTATTAGCAACGTACCATTGCTAATAACAGTTTGGGTAGTTATTGGAATTTTTTTGATAATTCGCGACTCATTCATAGGTCTTTTTGTCTGTTTTGGTTTGGCTATAGTTTTCATAATACATTTTATAATCAGCGAAGGCATTTTTAAATGGGGAGTAAAAAAGTTTTTATTTGAAAGAGTACGTCCATATAAAGCCTATCCTGAAGAAATACGAGCCATTGGAAAAAAATTCATGGATGCATCATTCCCATCTTCCCATATGGCCAGTCTTGTTGGAGGATTGATGGTGCTCACTTATTTTTACAAATCAACTTTTCCTTTTGCAGTAATTTCAGTTTTAGTTATGGGATGGTCGCGCATTCGTAATGGCATGCATTATCCAAGTGATATTTTAGCAGGGGTAGTTTTGGGATTATTTTACGGTTATCTAGCATTAGAAATTTTAAAAATATTTTAATTTTTTAAAATAAAAAATATGTGCGGAATAGTTGGATATATAGGCAAAAAAGAATCTGTGCCAATTTTAATTGAAGGCTTGAAACGTCTTGAATACAGAGGATATGATAGCGCCGGTATTTCTGTTATTGATAATGATTTAAAAATAAAAACTATAAAATCTGTCGGTAAAGTATCTAATCTGGAAGACAAGCTTAATGGAAACAATATTTCAAGCACTATAGGCATTGCACACACGCGTTGGGCTACTCATGGTAAGCCTTGTAATATGAATTCCCATCCTCACTTTGATTGTCATGAAAATATCTTTTTGGTGCATAATGGAATTGTTGAAAATTATCAGGAACTCAAAAGTGATTTAATTAAGAAAAAACATAAATTTTCATCCGAAACAGACACGGAGGTAATTGTTCATTTGATTGAAGAATTTAACAAAAAATTTGATTTCAAAAATTCAGTATTGCAAGTACTAAAATTATTGAGAGGTACTTATGGTTTAGCAGTAATAAATAAAAAAGAGCCAGATAAAATAATTGTAGCTCGATTAGGTAGCCCATTAGTTATCGGCGTAGGAGATGAAGAATATATTATTGCTTCAGATGTTTCTGCTATAGTCAGGCATACTGATAAAGTTATTTTCATAGAAGATGGTGAAGTTGCTGTTATCACTAAAGAAAATTGTGAAGTTGTAAATACAAAAAATGAAGCCATATCAAAAGAAGCTACTAAACTCGATTGGTCCCTGGAAAAAGCTGAAAAACAGGGATTTGACCATTTTATGCTGAAAGAAATTTTTGAGCAGCCAAATTCTATTCTTGATGCCACGAGAGGAAGAGTGGTTGAAAAAGAAGGAATGGTAAAATTAGGAGGCCTCAGGGATGTCAAAGAGGAATTAGCCGACATAAAGAGGATAATAATTGTCAGTTGCGGCACGTCATACAATGCCGGCCTTATTGGAGAATATATGTTGGAAGAATATGCCGGAATTCCGGTTGAAGTTGAATACGCTAGCGAATTTCGTTATCGCAAGTCGCTCCTGAATAAAAATACAGCTGTCATTGCCATTTCTCAATCGGGCGAGACAGCCGATACCTTGGCAGCTATCCGTGAAGCGGAAAACAAAGGCGCTATAACCTTGGGCATAGTCAATACTGTCGGATCTACCATAGCCCGTGAAACTGTGGCTGGAGTCTATAATCATGCTGGACCTGAAATCGGAGTAGCTTCAACTAAAGCTTTTACTTCACAACTTTCTATTCTAGCATTGTTAACTGTATTTCTAGGACGGCAAAGGGATATGTCATTCACTATGGGTAAAAGAATTACGGCTGAAATTAATAAGATGCCAAAGCTTATTGAAAAAGTATTAAGGCAATCTAGGGATATTAAAAAAATTGCCAAGAAATATGTAGGCTATAAAGATTTTTTATATCTTGGCAGAAAATATAATTTTCCGATTGCTTTAGAGGGTGCTTTAAAAATAAAAGAAATTTCCTATATCCATGCTGAAGGTTATGCTTCAGGAGAAATGAAACACGGAACCATTGCGCTTATTGATAAAAATTTTCCGGTATTTTTTATTTCTCCTAAAGACAGCGTATATGAAAAAAATATATCCGGCATGCAGGAAATAAAGGCGCGGAGTGGAAAAATAATTGCTATTGCTACAGAAGGAGATAAAGAAATCAAAAAAATAGCAGATGATGTTATTTATATTCCCAAAACACTGGAAATGCTGACGCCGATTCTTTCTGTTGTCCCTCTGCAATTTTTTGCTTATTATGTGGGAATCCTGAAGGGATTAGACGTTGATAAACCAAGAAACTTAGCAAAAAGTGTAACTGTAGAATGAGATATTGACAATATAAAAACCAAAGCATATAATGTCAAATTAAAAATAAAAATAGTTCTTAAATAAAAAAGGAGGAAAGGTAATGAATAATTTGGAGATTTTTAAAGATAAAATTCTTATCCCCAAGTGTTTAGGATCAGGGAGATTGGCTGATTTAAAAACTTCCGGAATTATTTGGCCGGGTGTTCAAGAATTTCCTATTAAAAAAAGGAAATCAAAAAAGATTTTTGTGGCAGCTTACGACTTGAAGGGAGTTTTAAATTTAGGCGAAATATACACTGGAGATCTCGAAAAATATTGCCTTTTTGAGGATCAAGTGAAATCATTTATTGAGGAATATCCCAATCTGCTGACCATAAAAGGCTCCACATGCTTTTTGGTTAATTTTGGTGGATATTTTAAAATAATAAAGTCACTCCAGCCGAGAAAAGGTAGCATCGACTTACGGGTTGACGAACTGGATCTTCGCATGAGAATGATCGGAGTTCCCAATTTTGTATACTGCCGTTTTATTTTTCCTCAAAGTATTTAAATTTTTTTGCTTCAAATCATCCCTTGGATTGTTTTCATAATCCAAGGGATTTTAATTATATTTGATTAAATAAGACATGTAAGATACTATTTTTGTATGGATATAAATAAACTCGAACAATTTTTAATAGACAATAACCATCCGAAATTTCGGCTGGAACAGATAAAAAAAGCTTTATATCAGGACGGCGTTTCGACATGGTCAGAAATCACAAATTTACCATTGAATTTAAGAGAAAAATTGGAAAAAGAAATAAAAATTTTATCTTTTAAATCAAAAAAAGTTTCAAAATCAAAGGATGGAAATTCAGCAGAGGTTCTGTTGGAACTTGCAGATGGAAGTTTTATTGAATCGGTACTTATTTCTCCAAAACCTAATACGTGGTCAATTTGTGTTTCCTGCCAGGTCGGTTGTCCGATTGGATGCAAATTCTGTGCTACCGGAAAAATGGGTTTTGAAAGAAATTTGACTGCTGAAGAAATTACTGATCAAGTTTTATTTTGGCGTCAGTATTTTAAATCAAAAAATAGAAGCGATATTTCCAACATTGTTTTTATGGGCATGGGCGAGCCTTTTTTGAATTGGGATCAGGTTTCGGAAAGCATAAAAATTCTGACTGACAAAAAACTTTTTGGATTTGGATCGCGCAGCATTTCTGTTTCAACGGCCGGAATTTCTGATGGCATTCAAAAAATGGCGCACGAATTTCCGCAAATAAATCTGGCGGTTTCTCTGCATTTTACCGAAGACAATAAGCGCAGCCAATTCATGCCGATAAACGTCAGATATAACTTAGAATCTTTGAGAAAAGCTTTGCAAAAATATTTCCAGATCATAAAAAGAAAAGTTTTCCTTGAATACATAATGTTAGAAAACATAAATGATAGCCATAAAGATGCTAAAAAATTAGCAGACTATATTAAATCCATAAATAACAATCATCTTCTACATGTTAATTTGATTCGTTTCAATCCGACTCCGGAAACAAGTAGGGAAAATATGATTCCATCTTCCAGAAATAAAACGTATCTTTTCAAGAAAGAACTGGAGAAATATCATATCGGTGTGACTATAAGAAAAAGCCTCGGGGAAGAAATCCGAGGCGCCTGCGGGCAATTAGCGGGAACTGGCAAAAAATAATCTATTTTCCGATAATTTGCAAAGCAATTTCACGTGAACGAGACCGATCTAATTCTACAGCAAAAACTCTTTGCCATTGGCCAAGTTGGAGTTTATTTCCAATAATATTCATTATAACTGAAGTTGGCAGATGGATTGCCTTGCTGTGAGAATGACCATTCCTGCATTCACCATCGCACATGTTAACTTTACGAATTTTAAAATTATCATGCATATATGCATGTTTACGTGGCGCTATTTTTTCAAGAAGATTTTTTATATCTGAAATAAGTAATGGTTCAGCTTCATTAACAATGACAGCCATAGTAGTATGCAAACTCTGAACGTTGATGATACCATTTTTAATGCCGACTTTTTTTATTTTTGTCTGTATTTTATCGGTGATATCGATAAAATCCATTGTGGTAGCAGTCTTTAATTTTATTATTTCATTTTTTATTTTCATAAACTACTTAATAAATAATTTATTATTTACCAATATATTTTACCATATAAGTGTCTTTTAGTTTATAGCCGAGTTTTCGGTAATAATATCTAACACCGATGCCAGAAATAACTGATATATTGTCTATCTTAAATTCTTTTTTGGCAATTTTTTCGGCTTCAGCTACTAGTTTCTTGCCTAGTCCTATGTGTTGTGGGGATTTTTTATTTTTCTGGTTTATTTTTTCCATTTTGCCATAAGTATGCACTTCGCGGATAATGGCTTTTTTTTCTGATGTGATGCGCAGGCGAAGAAGTGCAAATAATTTTTTCTTATCTGGTGAAATATATTGTAAAAATATTTCATATCCATCCGATGCTGGATAATCAATTCTATTTAAAACAATTTTTTCTTTTATTTCATATCCGCTTCGTACTTCACGGCAACGAATGCACGGACAATGTGACTCCGGGATAATAATTTGTCTCAAATTGGAAACTGTAGGTCCAGCAATTATAGAAGAAGTTGGAACATCACGTACAAGCCGGGCAATGCGGACATAAGGGGGAATAACTTCATTTTTTATTTTTAAAACAAATTTCTCAAATTTATTGTCCGAAAGTGGCTTGTATGAGTTATTTTTCCATAATTTAAAAAGTTGGCTGTTTCTAAGGACGACTGTTGGATAGATTTTCAGCATGTCCGGCTGGAAATTAGGATTAGAAAATAGTTCTTTAAACATTTTAAAATCATGTTTTGGACTTGATCCAGGCAGTCCAGGCATTATATGATAATTAATTTTAAAGCCCGCGTCTTTCAAGAGTTTTGTGGCGCAAATCGTCTCAGTTACAGAATGACCGCGCTTATTTTTTTTTAAAATATCATCAAAAATGCTCTGCACACCCAGTTCCACGCGAGTACAGCCGAGATTCCTGAAATTTTTTATTTCTTTTTCATTTATAAAATCAGGACGTGTTTCTAAGGTCAACCCGATAATTCTGTGTTTAGCTTTTTCATTTTTTTTCTGTTCTTTTGACAAATATTTATTTAGTAATTCTCCCTTGGTTTTAATTTTTGCTTTTTGTTTTTTGATTTTTCGTTCGAATTCGTTGCAAGCTTTAAAGCATTGCCATATAAAATATTTTTGATAATAACTAGGAAGGTAAGAAAATGTTCCTCCCATAACTATCAACTCTATTTTATCTGTAGCATGGCCATTGAGCTCCAATGAACGCAAACGATTTTGAACTTGTCTATATGGATCAAAATCAGCATCAATAGCGCGCATAACAGCCGGCTCATTGGAAAGATAGCTTTTTGGCATATCTTTTTCGCTTGGACAATATATACATTTTCCGGGACAGGGATATGATTTGGTGAGGACTGCTACCACAGCCACGCCGGACTCAGTCCGGATAGCGCGGCTCAAAAGTAATTTTTCAAATTTTTCTGATCCCATTATCCTTTTCTTTTTTAGAAGCTCATTATATCTGTTGCGCAAATCGGCGTTAGTAGGAATAGGAAGTTTGTATTTTTTGGAAAGTTTCTTTTTTAGTTGCAAAAAATCAGCCCGTGATTCCGGAAGCTGTTTAATTGCACTTTTTATATAATTATCGTAATCTTTAAGCATGGTTGTTTTTATTCATATGGATCAAAAAATCAAAGAAAAAATATTAAAAGAAACTGAGCATGGGTATAATTCGATGGCGGAAAAATTTTCTGAAACCAGGAAATATTTTTGGCGCGGATTGGAATTTATCGCTGATTATGCCAAAGAAGGGGAGAAAGTGCTAGATTTCGGCTGCGGCAATGGACGCCTTTTAGAGCTATTTTTTAATAAAAAAATCGACTATTTGGGTATAGATATCTCAGAAAAGCTTATTAATACTGCTAAGGAAAAATATCCTAATAAAGCCAATAATTTTCAAAAGATATCTAATTCTGATAGTCTATCATTGCCAAGCGAATCTTTCAACATAATTTTTTCTATTGCAGTCTTTCATCATTTTCCATCTAAAAAATATCGAGAAGATGTCGCTAAAGAATTATACAGAATTATAAAAAAAGAAGGATATATTATTATCACAACTTGGAATTTGTGGCAAAAAAAATATATAAAAAATATTTTTAAAAACTGGTTGGGTAAATTAAAAGGGGATAGGAATATGGACTGGAATGATTGTTATGTTTCTTTTACTGATAATGAGGGCAAAAAATTTCAAAGATATCATCATGCTTTTACAAAAAGAGAATTGCGTAAATTATTCTCTGACGCTGGATTTAAGGTGGAGAAATGTGAGATAATAGATAAAAGAAATATTTTATTGATTGGTAAAAAATAGTCATGGAAATTTTTCAGTCGACAATTTTAGGAATCATTCAGGGACTTGGAGAATTTTTGCCGATTTCTTCAACTGCGCATCTGATTTTGGCACCGTATTTTTTTGGCTGGCAGGATCCAGGACTTTCTTTTGATGTGGCACTTCACATAGGAACGCTCATTGCAGTCATAGGATTTTTTTGGAAAGATTGGCTGGAAATTTTTTCAGTAGCATCAAATAATATTTTTCACACAAACTTTAAGCTAAAGATTAATGAAACTAAAAATTATTCAGCTAGCTTATTGTGGCTTTTGGTTATTGCATCTGTTCCGGGAGCTATTTTTGGATTTTTACTCGAGACTCAAGCCGAACAAGCTTTTCGCCATCCTCTGATTATAGCTTTTACTTTGAGCATAGTCGGTCTGATTTTATATTTAGTTGATAGATACGCAATCCATAAAAAGGATATACAAAACACTAGTTTTAAAGACGCGATTATTATAGGACTTTCACAGGCCGTAGCTATTATTCCTGGGGTTTCCAGATCAGGCGCCACTATGACAGCAGCTTTGGCTTGCGGTTTATCTAGAGAGCAGGCGGCTAGATTTTCTTTTCTCCTTTCCACGCCAATAATTTTTGGGGCGGCAATTTTTAAAATCCCGGAACTTTTTAAAACAGGGATTAATGTTCCTATTTTATTGGGTATTTTAGCGGCTGCCGTAAGCGGATATCTGGCTATTAAATATATGCTGTGCTTTATTCAGAAAGTTGGTTACGCTCCATTTTTTTGGTACAGGTTAGTGCTAGCTATGATTGTAATAATGGTTTATTTTACAAAGTGACCGGGAAGTATGGACAAGCGGGTTATGCCGGTGTATAATGGTTTTTAGTTGTTTTTATTTTTGGGCCGGTAGCTCACCTGGTAGAGCGCCTCATTTGCACTGAGGAGGTAGCGGGTTCAAGTCCTGTCCGGTCCACAAATCCATGTTTAAATACCCTACTAATGGCTTTACCAAGGTCTAAGTAAAGGTTTGAACACACCTTTAATAAATATTCAATTAAGATACTATCTTTTCAGATAGTGTTTTTTGTTTTAACCGCAGAATCCTGCCTGTATTCTTAATTATAGAGAGTTTAGAAAGATTTCGTGAAATTTAAATTATATGGTAAAATACCAGCATATTTCACTAAATTCTTAAAACAAAAACATGATCAAAAACATTACTTATTGGACGAGCGTTATTGTTGTTGGAATAATGTTTGGTGTTTCCTTGCAATTTGTCAAAGCTTGGACTGAACCAACTACAATAGCTCCAGAAGGAAACATTGGAGCGCCGATAAATACCAGTGGCACTCCCCAAATTAAAATCGGTTCTTTTGGCTCCTCTGGTTCAATTAGCGCAGAAGGATCAGTGCAAGGGAAAACCAGTCTTTGTATTGGAAGTGACTGCAGAAGCACTTGGCCGAGTGGCGGTGGGACAACTTACAATGCTGGCACAGGTATTTCTATTTCTGGTACCACTATTAATAATACGGGTGATATAAATGCAAATGATGATATTCTTACGGATAATTCTTCTCAAATTAAAGCTGGAGCTTTGGGAATCAATGGAGCCTTACGTGGTTATAGCAATGCTGTTTTTGATGGTATCGTTGGTATCGGCACAACAACACCCGCAGCTAAATTGGATTTAATTGGGAAAATTAAAATTACTGACGGAACCCAGGGTGTAGGCAAAGTGTTAACTTCTGATGCTAACGGTTTAGCTTCATGGAAAACTATTAGTGGCGGAACAGGAACTGTTACTCAGTTAAGTACCGGAACAGGATTAACTGGAGGTCCGATTACGACTACTGGAACTATTTCAGCTGACACAACTTATTTACAAAGAAGAGTAACGGGTACTTGCGCTGCGGGCTTAGCTATTCGGACCATCAACTCTGACGGAACAGTGGTATGTGAAGCAACTCCCCAGCTTTGCACTTATGGTTCAAAAACTTACAGCAACGGTGCACATTGCAATGTTCTTACTTTTGTATATGCCTGTCCTGGTGCTGGAAGTAGTTATGATATTAGGGAGTGTTATAATGGGACTTGGAATAGCGCTGGTACGATGTCTGTTGCTTGCGGCGGCACAGCGTCGAACATTTGCGGACAGTAACCAAAATTTTGAGCTAATACTAACTTTATAATACCAAGAATTTCTCTTTGTGCGATAATAAAGTCATTGGGATACGGCTAAAATTACAGGCAGTAATAAATCAACATATCTCTTGCCGGTTTTATTTTGACAGTATATAATAAAGCAGTTCTTAATTTATGGATTTTCTCTGTAAAACAAGAATAAAATCTTGTTTTAATTTCTGTCATCTATTATAATTTGACTCAAACAATGAAAGAAAGGTTCACAGTATAGTTCATATTAAGGGCGATTAGCTCAGCTGGTTAGAGCGCGTCACTGATAATGACGAGGTCCGAGGTTCAAGTCCCCGATCGCCCACACAATTTGACAGCAAACGTTTAATAATGTATGTTTAAACCATAAGAAAGCCCCAGGGGCTTTTTAAAAAACCCTAAAAATATGAACAAAATTGTTACATTTGTGCAGGAGGCTAAAGACGAACTTATGAAAGTAAATTGGCCTTCAAAAAAACAAACTATAAATTACACCTTGCTGGTTGTGGCTGTAAGTTTGGCAGTAGCTGGTTTTCTTGGTGGTTTAGATTCTGTTTTTGGATACGCCCTAAGAACATTTATTTTAAAATAATAAGTAGTTAAATTACAAAAATGGCAAAACAAACACAACATCACGGCCGAGCTTGGTATGTGATTCATACATATTCTGGCTACGAAGATAATGTTGCTCGTAACCTTAAACAACGCATAGAATCCATGGATATGCAGGATCTTATTTTTGATGTAATGGTTCCAAAGGAAAATAAAATTAAAATTAAAAATGGTAAAAGGACGGTTTTTGAAGAGAGAATTTATCCCGGGTATGTTTTGGTTAATATGGTTGTTACAGATGCTTCATGGTATGTGGTTCGCAATACGCCTAATGTTACCGGATTTATTGGACTCGGGACAACTCCTACGCCGGTTGATCCTCATGAAATAGAAATGTTGAAAAAGAGGATGGGTGTAGCTGAGCCGAAATATAAGATAGATCTGAAAGCAGGAGACTCAATAAAGATAAATGAAGGGCCATTTAAAGATTTTGACGGAAAAGTTCAGGAGTTTGATGAAGACAAAGGAAAAGTTAAAGTTCTCGTTTCAATTTTTGGACGTGAAACCCCAGTAGAACTGGATTTCTTACAAGTAAGTAAGATATAAATCAACTAATGTTAAATTAATATTATGGCAAAGAAAATTAAAATAATTATCAAGCTCCAAGTTGTTGGAGGAAAAGCTAATCCTGCACCTCCAATTGGTCCGGTTCTAGGACAGCACGGAATTGCAATTCAGGAATTTTGTACTCGCTTTAATGATGCTACAAAAGATAAAATGGGCGAAGTTGTTCCTGTTGAAATTACGGTATATGAAGATCGCTCTTTTGATTTCATCATGAAAACTGCTCCGGCAGCTGAACTTTTGAAAAAGGCAGCTGGCATAGGAAAAGGAGCTGCCAACCCACTGAAAGATAAAGTAGGTAAAGTTACTAAGGCTCAGCTGGAAGAAATTGCAAAGAAAAAAATGGTTGATCTTAATGCTAATGATGTTGAAGGTGCAATGAAAATTGTAGCTGGTACAGCCAGGTCAATGGGAATTAAAATAGAATAATTTATTTATAACAAAGTGGGAGTCGCGTCATTTATAAGTGACAGGACATTATGACCACACAAAAAATATGAAAAGAGGAAAAAAATACAGAGCTATTTCTGAAAAAGTGGATAAGAATAAAACTTATCTTATTACGGAAGCCCTGACTCTTATAAAGGAAGGAAAAATTGCAAAATTCGATGAATCAGTAGAAGTTCACATAAAATTGGGTCTGGATACAAAAAAAGGAGACCAACAGGTTCGCGCAGCTGTTGTTTTGCCACACGGAATTGGAAAAACAAAGAAAATTGCAGTTGTAACTTCAACGAAAGCTAAAGAAGCTAAAGAAGCTGGTGCTGATATTGTAGGTGCTGAAGATTTTATTGAAAAAATAAAACAGGGAAAAATTGATGGATTTGATGTTTTGGTTGCCAGCCCAGAAATGATGCCTAAACTTGCCCCGGCAGCAAAAATTCTTGGGCCACGTGGATTGATGCCAAGTCCTAAAACTGAAACTGTTTCCGATAAAATTAAAGAAACTGTAGAAATGCTTAAAAAAGGAAAATTAAGTTTTAAAAATGATGCCTCAGGAGTTGTTCATCAAGTTATAGGAAAAAGTTCTTTCGAGATCAAAAAATTAGAGGAAAATTATACTACTTTCATAGAGGCTGTTAATAAGGCTAAGCCAGCAGGAGTAAAAGGAAAATACATAATTTCTATTTCTATTTGTTCGACAATGGGACCATCAATGAAAGTTAATTTATAGTCTAGCAAAAAAAGAAAAAAAGGTACCTTTGTAGGTACCTTTTTTGTTTGTTTTGTTAAATTTTATTCAGCTTTGACCTTATAAAATTTAATGTGTACAATAAAAAAGCAGATATAATTTTTATCTTATATTAAATATGAAAGAAGAAAAATACGTACGTCCATCATGGGATGAATATTTTCTGAAAATAGTCGAACTAGTTGGCTCAAGGGGGACATGCGACAGAGGAAGATCTGGTTGTGTTATCACTAAAGACAGAAGAATTTTAGCTACTGGCTATGTTGGTTCTCCAATAGGCATTGATCACTGTGATGAAATCGGTCATGAGATGCATACAGTAAGGCACGCTGATGGCCATGAAACCCAACACTGTATAAGAACTTCGCATGCTGAATTAAATGCCATAGCAAATGCTGCTCGTTTTGGGGTTTCCTTAGAAGGATCAACTCTCTATTGTCATATGACCCCGTGCTATACATGCGCTAAAGTAATAATTAATGCGGGAATCAAGAGAGTTGTGGCCAATATGGATTATCATGCCGGAGAAAGAAGCAAGGAAGTTTTTAAAGAAGCTGGAGTGCAATATGAATTAGTGAACAATGAGATCCAAAAATACGAAAACATGTAATTAAATAAAAAATAAAAAAATATGGCTAAATTAATACTAGGTCTTGCTGGCGAAATGGGATGTGGAAAAGGAACAATTGCAAAACACATAGTCGGAGAACACAGAGGAAGCTCGCACCGTTTCTCGACTGTTTTGCGTGATGTATTAGACAGGCTCCATATAGAACAATCTCGTGATAATTTGCAAATAATTTCAACCAGTCTTCGTAAAAATTTTGGAGAAGATTTGCTTTCTAAGGTTATGTATAAGGACACTCTTGATGACAGTCATGAGGTAGTTGTAGTAGATGGAGTGCGCAGGATGTCAGATATTTTATACCTCGAAAATGTTCCTCATTTCAAACTTATTTATGTAGAGACTGATATTAAAATCCGATACGAACGTATAATTAAAAGAGAAGAAAATTCGGATGATGATAAGAAGTCATTTAGTGAATTTGAAAAATCAAATCAGGATGAATCAGAATCACAGATTCGTGACTTGAAGAATTATGCAAATTATATTGTGGATAACAATGGAACATTTGTTGATTTATATAATCAGATTGAAAAAATAATAAAAGAAAATTTACAGTGAAATTGTTATGAATATTCTCGAAAAACATATAATAAAAAAATTATCAGATAATGGATTTGTTCTTGTACTTAATACGGAAGCTAAAATTGACGGACAAGCAGAAGCAATGCTTCAGGCGTTGCATTCTCGTTCAACAGGCGGAATAAAAAATCACCTCAGTGTTCTTGAAGAAAAAGGTGCTGAAAATTTTATGGAAAGATTCTATGTTGGATATGGACATAAATCTATAGGGGATTGCGGAAGTGCAACAGTTTTTGTTGAAGGTATTTCTATGCTGGCTGCTAAAGCCATACAAGATTGGAGACTATATTCTGGTCAGGAAGCTTCCACTCGATATGTTGATTTTTCTGATCAGAAATTTTTGAATCCTGCTGGAACCAAAGAAGGAGAAGAAATTCTGGAAAATTGGAGAAAGTTTTATTTAGATTCTCAGGATCCGGTACGCGAACATCTAAAAAAACAATTTCCGAAAAACAATGATGAAGATCAAAAAATATATGACAAAGCCATAATGGCCAGAGCTTTTGATATAACTCGATCTTTTCTGCCGGCAGGCGCCACAACAAATGTGGCTTGGAGGATGAATTTTAGGCAATTTGCAGATGAATTGATGCTTTTGCGTCATCATCCTCTCAAAGAAATCAGGGACATCGCAGAAAAAACAGAAGAAGCCCTAAGGGATATGTATACCAGTTCTTTTGGGCAGGAAAGGTTCGCTAATACCGAAGATTACAATAAAAAATGGATGCAGGGAAAATATTATTATAAAAATGATTCACTCAGGGATTTCACTTTGCTGTATGACAATGTTGATAGAAAAATGCTTTCAGAGTATAAAAATGTTTTGGAATCTCGACCGATAAAAACAGAGCTGCCGATGGCAATCGCTGAATGCGGAATGGTAGGATATGAATTTCTTTTGGATTTCGGATCTTTTCGTGACCTGCAAAGACATCGCGCTATTGTGCAAAGAATGCCACTTTTGAATTTATCTCACGGATTCAATGAATGGTATCTGAAATCTTTGCCGGATAATCTTCGAGAAAAAACAGAAGAATTTATAAAATCACAGGAAGAAAAAATAAAGAAATTGGGCGTCAGCGAGGAAGGAATGCAATACTATGTCGCCATGGGATATAAAGTGCCTTGCAGACTGGCAGGAGATTTGAAAGCCTTGGTTTATCTGGTTGAGCTCAGGTCTACAAGATTTGTACATCCGACATTGGTAGAGCAGATTTTGAAAATGATAAAAAGCCTCAAGGAACTTTTTGCCAAGGATGGACTGGTGCTTCATCTGGATGAAGAACCAAACAGGTTTGATATAAGAAGGGGACAGCAGGATATTGTAGAGAAATAAAAAAATAATTATCCGCTTCAGAGTAAATCTGAGGCGGTTTTTGTTTTTCAAAAAATAATTTTTTGGATTGACAAAACCATAGATAACTGTAAGAATTAGGCAGTTTTTTACAAATACAAAACCTATAGGTCAAGGAGGTAATTATGTTTAAAATAAGGTTAAATCCCAATGCTAGGCCGCTTGTAAAAGCTTCACATGCGGCGAGAAAATGCTATCAATCAAAGCCTCCTAAATGGGGAGACATGATTGATGTCGAAGGAAGACTTTTTGGACCCAGCCATCATACTACACTGGAACATAATCTTTACAGTTTTGATATTGAAGGAGTGTCTATTGGCGACATAACTTTTGGAATGCATTTGGCTAATCCGTTTTACAACACCGATCAAAGAAGCGGACGCTATTGCGCTAAAATGTTTTTGGAACCGAATTTCAGAGAAATAAAGAAATATATCAGAACATTTTGGCCGGAAGTGAATGAGCGTGAAATTAAGAATGTTCTGGGATATATCAAAAAAGGAGTTATGATTTATCACCAGAATATAGGAAAAGCAACGGAAATTTCCACTGAATTAATCAAAAAAGAACGTCCTCTTGTTTCTGCCGGAAATTTGGACGCAAATGCCCCAAAAATCGCGCAGGAGCAAATGCGGATGTTTATTTCTTTGATTTTCCCAACTGGTGTGGACTTTTCTGTAGACTTGGTCTCATTGTTTTCCATGTATCATTCTGCCTGGACGCCGTCTATGCGACATATAACAGATGAGATGGTTAAAAAGATCCTGAGAAAATTTCCGGAAGTTGATTTTATGTTCCAGCGGAAATTTCCAAAACAATGGGAAATGAAGATGCCATCAGCAGATTCGATAAAAATAAAATACAAACCTTCACTTAAGCTTTTGAACATTGAAGGCATCGAAGATTTTGTTTTGCCACCGTCAGAGATTATGTATCCCATTGATCTCTTGCATTTCCTGCCTGATACCATGAACAACAATACTGGAGGCATCAGAACAAAAATAGAAATTTCTGCTGCTACCATGGGTCAAGATCAGAGGCATCGCACTATTGGCAGAGGTGAACCGAAATTTACCGGCAATTTCTATCTGCCGCCAATTTTACGCAGAATGAAAATGGAAAAAGAAGCACTTGGATTAATGAACCAATGGCTGAGTGTTTCTCAGAATATTCCAAATTCGCTGGCCATGATTTTGGCTCCCTACGGCGCCATGGTGACCTACAAAAAACGCGGATCATTCAATGCTGTTGCCCATGAACAAGGCAAGCGTCTCTGTTTCTGTGCGCAGGAGGAGATTTACCATCTAGGAAGAATGTTGCGTTTGGCGATTCAGAAAAAAGGAGAAAAATATGAAAAACTTCTTCAAATTTTCGAGCCACCTTGCTACCGAGCAGGAAAATGCATTGAAGGACTTCGTTATTGTGGACGTGATATTGAATTACGTCTGATTGGAGACTATTTTCCAGAAAGAAATATTTAAAATTTTTTAAAAAAATATTAAAGCCATTGCAAAACATGTTTTGCAATGGCTTTTACTTTGGTTTTTTTTATGCTAAAATAGCTCTGAAATGGAATAAAAAATATAATATGGAAAAAGGTAAATTCATTGCAATATATGGCATTAATGGTATTGGCAAAACTACCCAAGTTGAACTTTTAGTCGAATATCTTAAAGAAAAGAGCAAAAACGTTTCGAGATTAAAATATCCAGTTTATGATTTAGAACCAGAAGGTCCTTTTATCTATAAATATTTACGTGATCCTGAATTTAGAGAAAAAAACGAACTTTCAACTCATGAACTTCAGAAAAAATATGCCGATAACAGGTCAAGATATGAAGGAACATTAAAAAGAAGATTAGAAAATGGCGAATGGATAGTGGCGGAAGATTATATAGGTACCGGAATAGCCTGGGGGCTTACCTGGGGAGGAGATCTTGAATATCTGGAAGAAATAAATAAGAATTTATTAAAGGAAGATTTATCGATTTTGATGAACGGCAATAGATTTTTGACAGCTGTGGAAAAAGACCATCGTAATGAAATGGAGGCCGAGAGAATTACGATTTGCAAGAATTTCCACAAGCTTCTTTCCGGAAAATATAATTGGGCCGAAGTAAACGCTAATCAGGAAATAAAAAATGTTCATGATGATATAAAAGGAATAGTTGGAATATTATTATAAATAAAAAATATGGATTTTAAGGAGTATCAGGAAAAATCTAGAAAAACAGCAATTTATCCTAAAATTGGAGAAAGTTTTGTATATCCGGCATTAGGATTGGGCGATGAAGCCGGGGAAGTTTTAGGAAAAATCAAGAAAATATTTAGAGATAAGGATGGCAAAGTAGATGATGAAACTAAAGAAGCCATAGAAAAGGAACTCGGGGATGTTTTATGGTATTTATCTCAGCTTTCAACAGAGCTTGGGTTATCATTAGATGAAGTTGCAGAAAAGAATATAAAAAAACTATATGATAGAATGGAAAGGGGAAAATTGCATGGAGATGGAGATAATCGATAATTAAAGAATTATAAATATATTATATTTTCAATTTTATGAAATATATACCAACAATTGGCATGGAAGTTCATGTGGAACTAAAAACTCATTCCAAAATGTTTTGTAATTCCAAAAATGGTTTAGGCTTAGAAAAAAAACCAAATATACATATTTGTCCAGTTTGCACGGGCCAGCCGGGGACTTTACCTGTTCCTAATCAACAGGCAATTGAATTTGTGCAACTGGCTGGATTAGCCCTGAATTGCGAAATAAATGTTAAATCAAAGTTCGACCGTAAGAATTATTTTTATCCCGACCTGCCTAAGGGCTATCAAATATCCCAATATGATCAACCGCTTTGCGGAAAGGGGCGTATCAATATAAATGGAAAAGAAATTGGTATAACTCGCATACATTTAGAAGAAGACACAGGCAAACTTATCCATCCCAAGGGAGCTGATTATACCCTGGTTGATTTTAATCGCGCCGGAGTGCCTCTTATGGAATTAGTAACTGAACCTGATTTTGAAAATGGGGAACAAGCTAGATTATTCTGCACTAAGCTGCAACAGATTTGCCGTTATCTGGGAATTTCTGATGCTGACATGGAAAAGGGGAATATGCGCTGCGAAGTTAATCTGTCTCTGCACAAGGAAGGAGAAAATAAATTAAGTGGAACGAAAGTTGAAGTAAAAAATATAAACTCATTCCGTTTCGTCGAAAAAGCCATAAATTATGAAATTGAAAGGCAAAAAGAAATTTTAGAAAAGGGCGATAAAGTTGTGCAGGAGACACGCGGTTGGGACAGTGTGAAAAATGTTACCGTTTCGCAGAGAAAAAAAGAGTCGGCTCATGATTACAGATATTTTCCGGAACCGGATATTCCGCCCATGGAATTTACTCAGCAATACATTAAGAATTTAAAGACAAGACTTCCCGAGCTTCCGGACGCTAAAGAAAAAAGATTTGCTTCAGAATACAGTCTTGATAATGATGACATCGCCATTCTTACGGCACAAAATGATCTGGCTGAATATTTTGAACAGGTGATAGGTGAAATAAAAGAAAAAATTTTATCCCATGAAATTAAATCTCCAGAAGAGAGGGTTATCAAGCTGGCAACTAACTATATTATTTCAGAATTGCGCAAGCACTTGGTTGAAAATAAACATGATGTAAAGGACTTGAAAATAACTCCAGAAAATTATGCAGAACTTATCGGATTGATCGCTGACGGAAAAATTAATTCAAGTGCAGCTCAAAAAGTTTTAAAAGATATGTATCATACAGGCGGTGATCCGTCTCAAATTATTGAAGAAAAAAATCTGGGGCAAATGCAGGATGCATCCGAACTGGAAGCTGCCGTTGAAAGTGTACTTGAAGCTAATGCAAAATCAGTTGAAGATTATAAATCCGGTAAGCAAAATGCTTTGCAGTTTTTGGTTGGACAAATTATGAAGGAAACCAAAGGAAAAGCTAACCCAGGAATGGTTATGGAACTACTTCGTAAAAAAATAAAATAATAATTTTTTTTAAATCTATGCTTAATGGAAAAAGTATTTTTGAAAATCCAGCAAAGGGTAATGGAATAGAAACCGGAGATGATTTCAGGGAAAGTGTTTTAGAAGGCAGCCCCCTAGAGAGGGTTATAGCTAAAGTGCGTTCCAAGTTGAAGATGACGGATCTTAATGATAAACAAATCCAAAAAGCTTTGTTGGCTAATGACATAGAAGGATTTGTAGAAACTGAAGTTTCATCAAAACTTCCACTATCTCCTAAAGAAATTGAAATATTAGAAGAAAATGCTGCTGAAAAGTTTGCTTCCGGAGTTGCTTATATGACTAAATCTTTTGAAGAGGGAATATTGGAAGATGAAGTAAATTCTAAAGATTAGTGTTTTAGAAATTGCATTATTTCTTTTTTAATCTCTCTATAATCTTTCAGCCATAGAATTCTTTTATCTTTCTTGAACCATGTCATCTGACGCTTGGCATAGTGTATGATATCAAAATAAAGTTTTTCTTTCATTTCCGAAAGAGAAACTTTATTTTGAAGATATCTGGCGATCCAGCGGTATTCCAGGCCGAAATATTCCAAGCGTTCCCAGGAAACACCATTTTTATTCAGATTCTGCACTTCTTCAATCATCCCTTGTTTAAAACGTTGCTCTAGGCGTTTTTTTATTTTTTCAGTTAAAATTTTTTTCGGCACGTTGATGCTAATTTGTAAAAATTCATATTTCCTTGACTCTTTATCGGCAGTTGTCATTTTCGGAACAGTACCTAATGTTTCACAGATTTCAATGGCGCGAATTAAGCGCACTTTATTTTTTGGATCAATACTTTCCGCTCTTTCTGGATCAAGCTTTCTTAGCATTTTAAAAAGTTCTTCGGCTGATTTGTTGCTTAACAAGTTACGCAACTTTTTATCTGGTTTCACTTCCGGCAACTGCAAATTATCAACAATAGCCTTGATCCAGAATCCGGTACCTCCGCAAATAATGGGCAATTTTTTCCGCTTTAAAATATCTTTAATTATTTTTTCCGCTGATTTTTTGAAATGTGAAATATTAAACTCATCATTAGGGTCGGCAATATCAAGCATATGATGAATTGCCATTTTCTGTTCCGCTTCTGTTACCTTGCCAGAACCAATATTCATCCCGCGATAAACTTGCCGGCTGTCAGCAGAAATTATTTCCCCGTTAAATTCCTGGGCAAGCTTAATAGCAATATCCGATTTTCCTGATGCAGTAGGACCTAAAAGAACGATTATTTTGGGTAAAGTTAACTTTTTCATAAGCTATTTTATAATATAGGCAATGAAAATAAAAAAGCAAGTTTATTTAAAAAAATAGCTACATTTTTATACTTGCACCATATCCAATTTCATTGTAAAATTAACCTAGAAACAAGTTCCTAACCTATTTTCCAAAGGGG